>NZ_JADEVE010000415.1 GCF_016125955.1 Acetomicrobium sp. S15 = DSM 107314
GGGCCTGGCTCTAAGCTGCCCAAGGAACAGATGGTCTTTTGCCTGGGTCCCTTTGGTGTGGCCACAGACTCAACCAAGAGGTAGTTGACGTATTCTTTGCCGTTTTTGCCCTTGTGTACGGTCTTCCTGATATACATGCCACTACCATAACATACAAACCTGTATAAGTATAAGTCAACACATATATTCTACACCATTAGTCACTATTATGAGTCAAGCCGATATGGCCCTCAGACTTTGCAAGGCTTTCCTGCCACTAAAGGGGCAAAATTGGCCAAAAATCCGGCCTAAGGTGCGGAAGTTGGGGTACCCTTTCAGGCGTAGAGACATTCGGATAAATGTCTCGGAGTTGCCTCAGCTTTCATGCTTAGTCTTAGGTTGCTTTTGTCCTTTATTTTTCGTCAAACACTTCCATTTCAAGTTCATCTAGTAGGCTTAAGCGATAGCATAGTAAGTGTAGTTTATTCTTATGCAACTTGCCTCAATGTACTCGAAGATGACGTTTGGGCTCTCTTTGTGGTAGTTAACTGTTCCTGCTTAAGCAATTCAGTCTAAAGTAGAGCATATTATTTAGCGCGTCTCTACAGCAATAGAGGATGATCTCTAAATCACATAAATAAATTTCCTATTAGACACCAGATACTTATTGCTCCTACAGTAATTCCCTAAGTCTTATGGCAAAGTTATGTTTTGCTAATTATTCTTATTATTAATCTTTCGTTCTTCAACTAATCCATCACCAAAAGAGGGCTCTAAAGTACGCAGTTTCGAATCGTCAAATTCAGCATCGATTCCAGCCAAATACCGGGCTAACCTTTTCCGTTCATCGTAATCATATTCACTATTGAGAGCGATAGTCTCCATGACTGGCGATCCACCGCCGTGGACACCAGCAATCAGATACCATGCTGTCATAGGTGAAGCTCCTACGTTTTCTACAAATTTCCATATTTTTAGGGCTTCCTCGGCGTTGATGTACGGATTCCTCACAATGAACCGTGTTAATTCCTCCCTAGTCTCAGGAGCACCAAAATCTTCAGCAAAAGGAAGTGTCACCGAGATACCACCAGCAACCTCTGTAAGGATATTGTATTCATGATAAATTGACTCCCCCGTCAACCGACGTCCTACATTGGCATAGATTTCGTTGGGGAAAAAAACCCCACTCGAAGTCTTTTTACCATAAACAGCAGCAGCAACTCCCGCCGCATAGGCGAGTTCTGCGGTTCCAACATATTTAGATAGTTTCTCTCTGACATGAAACACCTTATCAACATTGTTAGCTTCAGCTGCCAGCAGCGTGGCACCACACAGAACGTCAGAAAGAGCTGGCTTGCAACCGCAGTAACTATGACGGTGGGAATTAGCAAAGAGAAGAGCAAGCCTTCTACCGTATTGCCATTCCCCGCACATAAAAACCCGTTCCCAGGGAATAAAAACATCGTCAAAAATAATAACCGAATCCGAGACGCCATAGGTACAAAAGGGGGCTACATGTGGCTCGTCTTTATCTCTCAACCAAACGGGACGTGTAACCACTTTGATCCCATCCTCATCGGCAGGCACGGCAAACGCAATGGCATAATCAGCATCCTCTTCTTTTAGCGCCCGTGTTGGTATTACAAAAAAGACATCGGCATATGCTGCCTGAGTAATGGACATTTTTATACCTCGCACCACGACACCGTCTTTTTTCTTCTCCACTACATGAACATAGGAATCGGGATTTTCTTGCTGAGAGGGACGCTTCAGGCGATCCCCCTTGGCATCGGTTTGACAGCAAGTTCCATCCAGATCTTCTAATTGGTACCCTCGCAGGTAAGAAATAAATCGCGCATGATAATCTGTTCCCTCAGCCTCATCAATTTCCTTAGTGTATATAGCCAATGCGTTGATAGCATCGTGCCCCATACAGCGTTGGATGCAACCTCCGACTCTTCGTGCAGCTAAACGGATCGCTTTTTGCTTTTGTAGGAGATCGTAAGGATTCTGAGGCAGGTGATTCCATCGATTAATTTCTTCCCCTGTGACCGATGAAATAGCCGTGGCAAGCCCTTTCCATCTCGGATCCTGTGCAAGATCAAAGGTTACATCCAACACATTTATCCCAGGACGTAGACGAGAGTCATCTCTGCCAACTCGCTGCCCGCCGACATAAATATTGTTCCTCATTGAAAAGAGACGTTCGTGATATTCCTCTTTCGTTCGTAGCATTATTTCTTTCCTCCCATCCTTCGCATAGCAATACATAATATAAACATCGTGAACCTTTACTACCAAAACATTTTTTTTAGAAGATTACTCTCTATGTCTTAAAGTGTCCAACTACTCAGCATATAAATATCCTTCAATTCTAACTTGAACACTCCTTAAGCAGCTCTTTTTCTCTTTTCTGGTAGAATCGTTGTAATGAGCCTTTTGAGATCCTCTTTTAATCACTACAATTCCTGATGTATGAATTTGATATCTTTCATATCAGGAAGCATTTTTCTTTTGCACCTAAGACCTAAACACAGAGCAATAAATTATGTTACCCACAGACAGAGAGTTGCCGGTTCAGTACCTATGAAATATGGGGCCATCTCCCTTCAGATCCGTCGGATGACCGTGGCTATGCCTTGCCCTCCTCCGATACAAAGGGTTATCAGGCCAAACTCTCCCCCACTTCTTTCTAATTCATGTACCGCTTTTGTTAACAGAATTGCACCTGTTGCACCAATGGGATGACCCAGGGCAATGGCTCCACCGTTCGGGTTTACATTCTCAGGTTGCAGCCCGAGCTCTTTCAGGACGGCTAGCGATTGCGCCGCAAAGGCCTCATTTAGCTCGATGACGTCCATATCTTGAAGAGTCACTCCTGCCATTTCTAACGCTTTCGGAACGGCATATACTGGTCCAATTCCCATGTATTTCGGATCAACCGCAACCACGGCTTGTGAAAGAATCCGACACCCCGGAGTCAGCCCGAGAGCGACAGCCTTTTCCTTTTCCATGACCAGAACTGCGGAGGCAGCGTCGTTAAGGCTCGATGCATTACCAGCAGTAACGGTGCCGCTAGGCTTAAAGGCCGGGCTCAATCTTGCCAGAGAATCCAGCGAGGTATCTTCACGGGGACCTTCGTCAGCTTCGACCACTACTGTCTCTTTCCTCGAAGCAATCCCAACGGGTATAATTTGCGATTCAAACCGTTTCTCCTGACGCGCCCTTACAGCTTTCTGATGACTTTTGAGAGCGAAAGCATCCTGCTCTTCTCTGCTAATTCCATATTTTTCAGCGAGATTTTCTGCGGTCAACCCCATATGAATACCCAGCATGGGATCCGTTAACACAGCAACTACACTATCTGTCATTGTAACGTGTCCTAAGCGAGCTCCAGACCGCATGTGATCCGAAAAATATTGTCCATTACTCATACTTTCTGAACCACCAGCCACGCATATGTCGGCCAAGTTAAGCTGAATCAGTCGAGTTGCCTCGTTAATGGCTTCCAATCCTGAGCCACAAAGACGATTCACCGTCACTGCAGGTGTTTCATTTGGGACACCCGCCTTTATGGCGGCCAGCCGGCTGAGATAAGCATTTTCCCCAAGTTGCAAGGTGCATCCCATAATAACGTGATCTACTTCAGAGGGAGAAAGACCAGTTCTTTTAAACAGGGCTGCGATGACCTTGGCACCCATATCTGAAGCGCTCAGTGAGGATAAACCTCCCATAAAGCGACCGATAGGTGTTCTAACAGCATCTATGACAACGACTTCGCGCATTTTCCTTCGTCCTCCTTTCGAAGTTCAGGCGTCAGCGCCTTTCTCGGTGGCGTAACGCCGTTCGATATTTTGATCTTCTCCAACAATAGCTCGAACGACAAATATGTTATTCGGTGGGCATCCTTGTGCATAGGTCCCCCGCCCTTGTAAATAGCGCGCACAAATGCCGACAAGGACCGTATTTTCTCTTTTTGCCCCCTCGGGGAGCGATTTTTCGTCAAGGGGGCCAGCAATTATGTACTTGCCCTCCAGGCTGCCTTCAAGGCCCTGGCTTTTGAGGTCCATAATTGAGCTTATAACCGTGTTCCTACACCCCGTACAGGCTCCTTCAGTCATCAGAAGTTTGAAAGGAGGTACTCCTTCCAGTTCAGTTTCGCTTGCTCGTTTGAACCGCTTTTCAACCTCCTCAATTGTCGCACCGCCAACCACTTGAATCTTATCAAGGTCCATTTCTCCAATGCCTCTGGCTGCGGCCCTGACAGTTATCATCACCTCTTTCGGATCATAGCCCATGATCCGGCTTCCCACGGCATCGGCTGCTACCAAGTCCTTCGAGGCCAGGACCAAACCCATGGACACGGGAACCCCAAATATCGGTCCCAATCCCTCTTGGCCAATAGTAGCATCCACTACAGTCATCAACTTGGGCCTTAATGTCATAACAAGATCGACGACCCCTTCTAAAAGCCCCTTTTGGTGAAAAGCCCTTTTTGTCGACTCGTCAAGGAGACCTTTCAAATTCTTCATGCTCAGGGTTACTTCTGTCTGGTCGTGAGTCTTCAAAACAGGAACGCTGATAATGGCATTCGCCTTTCGTACCAGCTCAAACGAGCCCAACTCTGAAAAGACTACGCGACCGTCAGGTACCTTGATCTTTGCCCCCGGGCTCTTTTTCAGGTCGACGACCTTGTAACCCATCTCGCGCAGTCTATCGTATTCACCAGCTTCAACAACTTTTTCTGTATCGACTCCGACCGCTGAACTTTCGGCAATAACCGGCCTCGCTCCTCTCTCCTTCACAAGGTCTGCGACAGCCTTACAAACCTCCCACCGAGTGATTGCCCCCGTCAGCCGGCCTGCCGGAACTGCGACAAGGTTTGGTTTAATGAGAACTAGGTCTCCGGGTTTAACGATATCTTCCAGTCCACCAGTTAATTCTATCGAACGACGAACAGCCTCAGCTATTCCTCTTTCGTCATCATGCGTCACCCTTACAAGGGACACTACGCTCATAGTCTACCCCGCCTGTACGTGCACATTCTTAACATGGTTTTTGCTGTCCCGTATTTCACTGTTTTTTAAAATTGGGCTTTCGCTTTTCCAAAAAAGCCCGCATGCCCTCACGGCTGTCATCATGTCTAAAACATCTGCCAAGGGCCTGGTTTTCTATCTCCAACCCTTCCTGAGGAGGCAAGCTTCTGCTGCTGTTCAAAACCTGCTTGGCACAGCCAAGGGCGTTTCTGCTTTGTGCGGCCAGATCTCTCGCGAAGGAAACAGATTCCTCCAAAAGCCGGTCCGCTGGGAATACACGATGAATGAGCCCCCAGTTTAGGGCCTCTGCTGCATCTAATTTACGACCAGTAAGTATCATATCTTTTGCCCTCGCATGACCAACAATAGACGGAAGCCTTTGAGTGCCTCCAAAACCTGGAATAATCCCAAGGAGGATCTCTGGGAGTGCCACCTGAACATTTTCGGCAGCAAATCTGAAATCGCAAGAGAGCGCCAGTTCCAGTCCCCCGCCAAGGGCATAACCATTTAACACAGCTATGATAGGTTGCGACGCGCCTTCTATCATGTTGAAAAGCTCATAGCCGCTCCGAGAGAAGGCCATCGCTTCCTCGGGTGTGAAATTCACCAAAGCAGAAATATCTGCCCCAGCCGCGAAGGCTTTCCCCTTGCCCGTCAGCAGAATTACCCTTGCTGATGCACTCTTAGAAGCTGCGTCAAATGCTTCTTTCAATTGTTGCACAATCTCTGAGTTCAACGCATTCAAAGTTCTGGGACGATTGATGGAAAACACCCACACCCCGTCGCCAATATCTTCTACAATTACTGCTTTACTTTCATCAGATACGGTCATGTTTTCCGCCTCCAATTGACTCCTCCCTTAATTCTAACCCCAGGCTCATACTCCCCTTTTTAGGCTTCACGCCCGTTGAGGAAGTCATATCACAAGTGTGTCTTTGTGCTCCGGCCTGCAAGCCAGTTCATGAGTCATAGCTGCAGAATAATCGATAACATTATCAACCTTCTTTCTAAGGTGATAGACAATGGGTTTGGACCTTCAAAGACTCTACATATTCATCGCAATTTTTTATAGGATCGCCATACCTTCAAGACTCGCCCAATCTATTCATAGATGAAAAATCCTCGCTTTGTCTTGCGCCCCAAGAAACCAGCCCTGACATTTTTGCGCAGCAACGGACAGGGACGATACTTAGAATCCCCAAATTCCCGATACAGTGTTTCCATGACTGCTAAGCAAACGTCAATACCGATCAAGTCTGCCAGGGCAAGAGGCCCAATAGGGTGATTGGCACCTAATGTCATCCCTTTGTCGATGTCCTCGGCGGATGCAACGCCTTCCATTAGAGCATATGCAGCTTCGTTGATCATTGGAACCAATATACGATTGACGACAAACCCTGGAGACTCTTTGACTACAATTGGCGTCTTCTCAAGAGACTCTACAAAGGCCTGGGCTTTTATTACCGTCTTGTCACTCGTAAAAAGTCCCTTGACTATCTCAACAAGCTTCATTACTGGTGCAGGGTTAAAGAAATGGATGCCAAGAAACCGTTCTGGAAAACTAGTAACCTTTGCTAATTCCGTAATGCTTAGAGCAGAGGTATTAGTTGCAAAAATGGTTTCTGGCTTAGGTTTCAGCTCTTCTATTTTACGGAAGACCTCTTTTTTGATCGCCATATCTTCGATTATTACTTCTATTATTAGATCCACCTCTGAAAGGATCTCAGATATATCCGTAATAGGTATAATCTTTTCGAGAACACGATCCGCCCTCTCTGCTGTTAATTTTCCTTTCTGAACAGCACGATTTAGCTCGGAAGCCACTTTCTCTTTGCCCTCTTCGGCACGCTCCAACCCGCCAACAAGGAAAACCGTCTTCCCTGCAGCGGCACAAACTTGAGCTATTCCAACCCCCATAGTTCCAGCTCCGTAAACTAAGACTTTATCCAAACGACTCGCTCTCCTTAATATAGTCTCTGCTGGATTAGGCTAAGTCACGCAAGCCCATATTTTAGGATATTTTCATCAACGCTCTTCTGTATGGCCTGTAAGACCTCCGAAAAAACATCATCCTTGAAGAGGTGTTGGTATCTTTTCTGCATTTTGAGGTATTCTTCAACCGGCACAGGTTTTATCTTCTTCACGGAGATGAGTTCTCCTTTTTTAAATTCGACAATGGGGAAGATTCCCGTTTCAACAGCTTTTCTGGCCAACTCAACCGTCTCCGATGGATCGAAACCCCAGCCAAGATTACAGGGAGTTAATATAAGAAGTACGGCTGGACCAGGGGTCTCGATTCCTTTCCTAACCTTCTTGCACAATTCCACCGGATCAGAAATACTCGCCGTAGCAACATAGGGAGCATCGTGGGCCAGGGCAATTGCGACCAGATCTTTCTTCGGAACCATCTTTCCAAAAGAGTCCCCAGCGACCGGGGTTGTCGTTGTGTCTGCGCCAAAGGGTGTTGCGCTGCTCCCCTGAATTCCGGTATTCATATAGGCCTCATTGTCGTAGCAAATGTAGAGAATGTCATCTTTTCTCTCAAGCATTCCCGAAAGGGAACCCATGCCGATATCATACGTCCCGCCGTCGCCGCTTATCACAACTACCTTCGTGCCCTTTGGGTTTCCCTTTGCGTTAAGTGCCGCTAATACTCCTGTCGCAATGGCGGGTGAATTTTCGAAAAGAGAATGTATCCAAGGTACCTCCCAAGAGGATCCCATAAAGGGGCTTGTAAACGTCTCTAGACATCCTGTCGCTGAAACAACGATCGTATTGCTTCCGGTTTCCCGAAGGATGAGCTTTACCGCCAATGCACACCCACAACCGGGACATGCTCTATGTCCTGGCGCTAATAGTTCCTTCACTTCCTTTTGCTCCATATACATGGTCATCTTTTTCATTTTACCTCCGTCCCAAAAAACTCATAATTAAGGCCCATCCAGACGGTCTCCCTTTCTCTATAGCCTTGTTCTGCCTTCCTGCAGGCGATGTCTACAATCTCCTTGATGATTCTGCGGTTTACATCCTTACCTCCCAAGCCAGCCATAAAGGGCACGATAATGGGTTGGTTGGGGCTTCCGTAAAAAGCGCTTTTGACTTCAGTCGCCAGAACCCCCCCCATGTTAACGCTGAGGCTTTTGTCCAGAACTGCCACCAAAGGCACTTTGCCACAAGCCTCAAGAAGCTCTTCTTTTGGGAAGGGGCGAAAGGTCCTTACTTTTACCAGGCCGACCTTACGTCCTTCGGCTCTAAGCTCGTCTATAGCAGCGCGTATAGTCGAAACCAGAGATCCCATAGCGATAAGTACCATTTCGGCATCTTCTGTGCAATAAGTGTCGATGAGATCGCCGTCGAAATGCCCAAAGACCTCCCTATACTCTGCAGCGACACTCCTTATCTTTTCCTTAGCCCTATCTTGGGCACGCATGAGTGCATAACGGTATTCCATCAACACGTCCTGGTCGGCGTATGAACCATAAGTTAAGGGTTTATCGGGATCTAGTTTCTGAACAGGCTTAAAGGTTCCCGCAAATTCTGAAACAGCTTCTTCCGGGAATATTGTAACCGGCTCATACGAATGGCTGATAACCCAACCATCCATACACACAAGCAACGGCAACTGGACCTCAGGATCTTCCGAAATGCGAAAAGCTTGCACATGGGCATCATAAGCCTCTTGCAGGCTCTCCACGTGAATTTGAAGAGCGCCGGTATCTCGAAGACTCATACTGTCCTGATGATCCGGCTGTATTGTTATAGGGTGAGAAACAGTCCGATTAACAACTGTCATCACCACTGGCAGGCGCGTAGAAGCCATCGCATAAATGACTTCCGTCATCAAAAGAATTCCCTGGGAAGCAGATGCAGTATACGCTCGCGCTCCAGTCGCGCTTGCTCCATAGACTACAGATGCGGCAGAAAACTCAGAATCGGCCCGGACGAATTGACTCTTTAGCCGTCCGGATGCTACAAACCTCGCCAAGTTCTCGAGGATATGCGTCTGCGGGGTAATGGGATAGACAGAAATGACTTCTGGCCGACAGGCACAAACAGCCTCTGCCACCGCCCTCGACCCCTCGAGGATAGCTGTTTTGCCTTTCATTTTTGCTCAACCTCCTTAGTTATAGCCTGGACTGGGCATTCGCGCATACAAACGAGACAACCCTTGCAGTAGAAAAGATTGACTTCAGCGCCATCGGCACCCATATTCATACATGAGTCAGGGCAGAAATCAACGCACCTACCACATTTGATACATTTATCCTTATCCACGACAGGACGAAAGGCCCTCCATTTCCCAGTCTCAAGCTTCTTGGATTCACCAGCCTTACACACTCCCCCAAGCGGCAGGCCCATCACTTACCACCTCCAACTTCTTCGAAGGCCTTGCGAACGGCCAGAATATTACTTTCCGCCACTTCTTTAGGAAACCTTTCCGAGACGACTTTTTCGATAGCGTCAACCCCAATAAGGCCCGTTATGCGTGCCAGGGCTCCTATAAGTGCCGTGTTCATAATGGGACGTCCAATAGTTTCAATCGCAATCTTTGTGGCAGGCACGAAAAACACCTTGACGTCATCGCGGTCTAGTGCGATAGGACTTTCTGCATTCACTAAGACAATTCCTCCCTTCTTCAATCCGGTCAGAACATCCACTACATCCATAATTGAAGGATCCTGAACAACAACTATATCCGGTTCTTCGATCTTCTCTCGCAAACGAATCGGCGTATCGGAGATCCTTGCATAAGCTTGAACGGGGGCGCCTCTGCGCTCTCCGCCTCCTCCTAAATAAGGAAAGGCTTGAGCAAACTTACCTGCGGCAAACGCAGCCGCAGCTATCATTTCAGCCATTGCAACCGATCCCTGACCACCTCTGCCGTGTATTCTAATTTCCACAAACAATACAAATCACCTCTTTCTGCTTTAGCTCAAAAGAAATCTCAATTTTTACCTACTTTATCTAAAAACTCTGCACCATAAGTCACCAATCACTGACTTTTCCATCTATCAGATCTTAACTGTTATCTTTTGTCTTCCAAGCATAAATTAATTTGCTTTTAAGATGAACAAATCTTGTCTTGGTATCAAAAATGCTATCTTATCAACTAATTATTTCTACCTCCAGCCATAAGTTTGGCCTGTGCCTGTCGCTTAAGCAAAAATAATGAAATTGGAACTAACAGTCCACCTAAACCTAAGATGGCAAAAGATGGACCCCAAAATGTAGCATAAACTGGGGAAACAAGACCATTATATGCTTGAAGAATAGCCCCAAAAGCTAAAGGCGCAATTATAGTCGTAAAATATCCTACAGCTGATTGAAACCCCAGGCATAAACCACAAGTTTTTGGTGATACCATCTCTGTAAGTCCTGCTTTATAAAGTGCCGAGTCAGCAACCACCCAAAATCCGATCCAAGCGGCAACTACTATTACAAATCCTATTTTATAGGTATATATGTACCCAAGTCCGAACTCCGCAACTAAACTAAAACAAGCTGCTAAAGCGATAGCCCGAATCCTGCCTATTCTATCTGAAACTACTCCCCATATCCATGACGCCGGAGCACCCAGGAGGATAATACAGGCAGCTACTATTCCAGCCCAAGTAGCAGCGCGATCAGGTTTCATTCCACTACTTACAGCTACAGCAGTCATAAATGGCCCTATCCATCCCCAGAAAGCATATTGTTCCCACATATGGCCCATATATCCAAGGGATATTAGAAGTGGCCCCATTATATTCCTAGGTAACTTTGCTGACACTGTAGTGTTATTATTGCAAGATACCATTTGAGATTTAATTTGAATTGTGAACGCAGACTCTTCTGGAGTCGGAGCTTCAGAAACAAATAGAGATACTATTAATGCACCAATGAATGCTGGTAGCGATGTCCATAAAATCCCAGTTCTCCAACCATATATTCCCGCAATGGGAGCAGCCACAAAATATCCTCCAGCATACGCTGCAACAAGCGCAGCTGTATACAAACCCAATACACCTCCACGCCTCTGCGGCGGGAACCAACGTGACAAAAGCGCTATACCCGGGACATATATGGCACCAGCTGATAGCCCGGTTAACAACCGAAATATCATGATACTTATTTTGCTACATGCGCCCCATACGAAAAGCGTAGAAAAAATCCCTGTGCTTAGCGTAGCCCAGAACACTATCCTCTTTAAGCCAATCTTATCGCCAAGCCAACCACTAAATACCACAATGACCACATATCCGGCTTGAAAACATGACAAAATCAATCCAGTATCCTGAGATGTTAAGTTAAATTCTTCAATAATGTATTTCGAAACAGCTGAAAAATTATACCATGGCATATAACCTAACAACATAGAAATTACCATTGCAAATAGAGTACGTCGTGCTTGTGTTTCTCTAATCAAATTTACCCCTCCATAAAACACGGAAAAGGACACTTCAAAGTTAATCGTACGCAACATATTTTGTATCATGCTGCCTCAAACTTTCCAACGAAAGTAAATTTGTCAAGTTTTAGGTAATAATCCTAAACAAAGGACTACATAGTTTAAAAAGTATATCATTGTCTGTGATAGATGTAGCCTTAAGACTTATCAACTTAGTACCTTGATATCTTATAAGACAAAAGTCCTGCTATCTTAACTTGGAAAAATGTTGCGGCGGTTTATGAAGTTCTGTAGTGTAAAGAGATAACCGCCGCCATCCAAGTCACCAACTTTACTTTAAGACGTACCTTTGTCGATCATAAGCCCCTCAAGGAGCAGGCCTATTTAGATCTCAACTTCCCTTGATTATGGTACAAGGACAAAGGACCGCCATCAAACTTCGCTTTAAAGCGCATTCCAACAATGTCGAATTAACCTAAATCAATTTATCAATCATACTTTGGGAACAAAGAGGTCTGATGCCCCTTGCGGTGAAACCTTTATATCAGGCTCATTCTCTTTAACATGATTAATAACCCACTCAGCCCATTTGACCTTCTTGCGCATAAGATCCATGTGGTTTTCATCAGCAACAAAAGGAGAATAGTAATTAGCAGTGGGAGCAGGTTCAAATTTTAAATAGCAAGGGGAATATATTTTAATAACTTCTGGCGCATCGTAAATACGATTGGCTCCACCATAAGAATCGAATGTCCAGATATAAAAATCAATTGGTATATCGGTAACTTTGCGGATCGAAGCCAATTGAGGTAAGGAAAGATCAGAAATAGGATTAAAGGAACTTGCTCCAATCTCTTGAGCTAAACGGGCACCGCAGGCAGAGCTTACGCCAGCCCACACCGAAAATTTAATCGCCACATCTTTTGGAAACTCGTTGATTTCTTGGAGTTTTTTGACCATAGCCAGCACTCCCCAATCAACCAACATAAACCCACGAATGCCAAGTTCATACATAGAAAGTATATCAGTAAGGACTTTTCTTACTTCATCGGATCCTCGATGATTAAGACCTCCACACCTTTGGCCATCTGGTGTTATAAATTGGCGACCCATGTCCCATGCGTTTCGTGGCCCTGGGACAGCTATTACTTCCATTTTTTCTTCAGCTGCCATCTGAGCAAAGTCTCTTAGCTCCGCCTTATCAAATAGAGTACCACCCTGGCAAAAAGAAATCAGGCGATGAACAGGAACATTTCTTTTGTGTCGCTCATCGATGAGAGCCTTCAATACCTTAGGGCCTTCGACTCCTGACATTTCAATCCTATAATGACAACCATCCGGAAAAGTTTTGCCGCTTTTAGGTAGGTCGTACAAATCTCTTCCTGGAATCCCAACCTTTTCCATAAGCTCAGATGCTTTTGACAGTTTCATTTCAATGCCTCCTTTAAAGTTATAGTTAAATAATACCCTAGGAAAAATAAATCTTTGAGCTTTTATTGTAGTTACTTAAATGCTTTTGTCCAAAAATTTTTAGACCCTTTAAAAATACTATTTTATCTGCAATAGTTCTCAATATTTCTTATTGTTAATAGTGCACTTTTGGCAATAACAAAATGTTTCCTGCGTAAAGGCATTTATGCTCCTATATTATAACACAGATCTAAAGGATCATGATATTCAATCCTGCAAACCCTAGAGCATCCTCTAAAAGGATCAAAGAAGATGCTCTAGGGTTTTTCAGTCTACTTCAAAGCCTCTTCATGGTATGAAGTATGCAAATTTCCCATCCTCCTAACGGCCATGTAATCCCCTGGCTGCTACGAAAGCTATCCCGTGCTTGGTCAGGCTTTCAGCGGTGCGGTTTAAGGCTATGTGCTTGAGCATATAATTCTTCTCGAGGCTTTCCCAATGACCGGAGGCTATGACCTCCTCTTTGGCGCGGAAGTAATCGAGTATATCGGAGGGGTGATCCAGAGAAGATTCGTCCTCGAAGTCGCCTCCCTCGTGTTTGGCCGATATGTTGGGCACCGTCACGGCTACTTCTACCAATTCGTCCCTGCGGCAGTATGGTTGGCGCACGATGCTTTTGGCTGTTTCGGTTATGTGGTGTTCTATGCGCACCTGGTCTTCAAATCCGAGGTCGCGCCTGATCTGCGCCGCGGTCTTTATCGTGGCGGCGTTGACGGAGTTTGAGAGGTTTATGCCAGAAAGCGCAGTCGTGCCGTCTTCCCTCGCCAAGAGGCGAGCCGCGGTGAGGGTCCACAGGAAGGAGTAGGGGTTGTCGATGCCCTTAAATACGGAGATCTTGAACTTTATATTCACGCCGAGCTTGTAGAGCAAAAGCGCAAGGAGGATGGTGCCTTCGTTAACGTTGAGCACCTCTTGCACCCCGTAGTTCGTGTAGTAATATAGGAACTCATCTACCCATGCCAGGGCGTGCTCGTTCGGCTGTCCGATGCCTCCGAAATAGCCGGTTATCGTCTCTGGCCCCATCAGGTGAATGTTAGACCCGTCCGTCCCCTTGGTGTCGAGGGTCTCGACACAGCTCGCCCCCGCCATCTCCGTGGCCGCGTGCACCGCTAAGAGGTCGCCGTCTTTGACCTGTTCCCTCATGTTGCGTACCCGTATATATCGCCCGGGCATGAGTTCGCCCTTCTCTATTGCCCTCTTGGCCTCAGCTATAAACCATGGGAAGTATTGCAGGGCGCTGATTTCAAGCGTAACGGCACTGCTTTCGTCCGGAAGCTCGGCGCCTGCTCCTTCGCCTGAGACTTTCTTTCGAAAGTCCGAGATCGATACGAAGGCTTTGCGTTCTTTTTGCTCCTCAAGCCACTCGAGGTCTTTTACGTAGGAAGGCTCTACACGTTTAAGGCGAGCTATGAGGTTTTCTACCTTCCGTGCCTCTTTTGCCCTCTCGTTTATCTCCTGAGGTGTGTCATATTTTTTGATCACGTTGACGAGGCTTTGGACGACGCTGTTCTTTTTGCTGGATAGATAGGTATTGATCTCGGCTACGCCTTTCTCTCCCAGGCAGCACATTTCACTCGACATGGTATCTTACCCCCTACTCTATTAATTTTTTTCACGCTTTGCGTGCGCTCCCCGCAAGTCCTTTTACTGCCGGCTCCTCTTGGTCTAACGCTCGCTTATCCACGCTACCGATGCTTCGTCTGATATAAAGGTCTGACTCTCTCAGGTTAACAAGGCGCAAACTGCCCTCTTGCCCCTCAAAATCGGCAAAGAGCATGACTGTTGGACGCACCAAGTCGCCTGGAAAGGTTGAAACCACCACGCCCACACTGCCGTCTGAGAGCTCCACAGTGACCCCTGGAGGATATAGTCCGAGCGACAAAAGCAGCTCTCTGACGACACCGGGGTCGAAGTGATTGCCGGCATCTCCTACTATTATGGAAATCGCATTTTTCGGTGATTCGGCTTCCTTGTATATCCTGTTCGTGGTGAGCGCGTCAAATACGTCTGCTACGGCGGCTATCCTTGCAGGAAGCGGTATCGCTTCGCCTCTTAGCCTATCTGGGTAACCGTTTCCGTTCCATCGCTCGTGATGACCTCGTACGACGGTCAACACTTCTTCGTCTCTTATCCCCTGCTGCAGCGCCAACTCGAAACCTTTTACGGGATGGGTCTTTATTATGGCAAATTCGGCGTCAGTCAATCTGGCGGGTTTATTCAATATGTGCAAAGGGACCTTAGCCTTGCCAAGGTCGTGAAGGAGGATCCCCGTCGTTATCTTATTTACAAGAACATTGTCGCCTGGGCGCAGCCTGGAGGCCAGAAAGCCGGAGAGCAATGCCACGTTGAGCGAGTGCACGAATGTATATTCATCCCATTGCCGCATCTTATAGAGCGACAACGTAATCGCCTTAGAGCTGAGGATCTCCTGTGCGAGGATATGACCCGTAGAGAGAAGCGGCTCGAAGAGGCCTTCGGTCATCCCATCACTTGCTATCCTTCGGTAGACGTCACCGAGCTGCCTCACGGCCTGGCAGGCTAAGGCGCGGTCTATTTGCTTGACCGGCCCTCTAATCCTTTGGATTAGCTCTTCTAAGTCCCGAGCCGAAGGGGTTTTCTCGACGAAAACCCTTATGTGCGTAACCCCTTCAGATTTAAGCCTCTGGACGAGCCTCTTTTTGGCGCTCCCAAACCAGGACAAATCTACCCCTTTTGGGAGCAAGAGAACTTTCTTGGCAGAGACTATATCCTCCGCCAGAACGAAGTCGCGCGTCGCTATATCCTCTACTGGTATTTCTTGCGCCGACAACGGCTGCTCCATGGCCGCTCCTTAAATTCCTTAAAATGATAAATTGTATTTTAATTATACCAAAATATCGCGCCTTGTGCTTTGGTCGTGAGCGACGCTTGCAAATCGAAGACAAGCGCATTGAAATGGCCTTTATAGAGCAGGCACAAACCGAGGCATAGATGAGACAAACAGGCTGCGCCGCCTGAGCTTTCAGCTGTGTAATGTTGCTCGTGACAGATGAAGGTCAGGCGAGCTTCTTCAAGGTGGGCAATGCGCTTACCCACAGAGCAGGCAGAGCAAGGGTGTTTTGCCTATTTTGCGCTGTTTTGCGCTGTGTCTGTGGCGGTAGAGGCATACTTCCTCTCCATGGCGAGCAGGCCCTTTAGGTTCACGATATCGGTGAACTCGTCAAACGATACGAGTTTCTCTTCCAGCCCTTTGGAGCTTCCGGTCTTTTTGAGGTGCGACAGGGCTTCGATCATGCCCTTTGTGGCCGAAAAAAGCGGCGTCAGGGCGAAGACGATGTATTTGAAGCCCATACTTTCTGCCTCTTCCACAGAAAAGAGCGGGGTCTTCCCTCCCTCTATGAGGTTTAACATCAGCGGCGCGTCGATTTCGCTCACCACCCGTTCCATCTGTTCTTTCGATTCCAATGCTTCTACGAAAACCATATCCACGCCCAGGGCTGCGGCTGCGTTGCCGCGGGCGATGGCTTCTTCTATGCCTGTTACGGCCACGGCATCCGTTCGGTATATGATGACGAAGTCGGGGTCGAGCTCGCGCTTGGCGTCGATTGCGGCCTCGAGTTTCCCCTTCATCTCATCCCAACCGATGACCTCCTTCCCCTCCATGTGGCCGCACCTTTTAGGCCATCTCTGGTCTTCGATGAACAGTCCGGCAGACCCTGCCCATATATACTCCTGCACGGTGCGGTAGACGTTCAAGGGGTTTCCGTATCCCGTATCGGCGTCTCCTAAAACCGGGATGGAGACCGCCCTGGCTATGCTCTTTACGCGATGGCACATTTCGGTGAAGTCCAAAAGGCCTATATCTGGGGCTCCCAAAAGCGTCGCGGCTGTGCCGAAGCCTGAATGGTGGACCACCTCAAAGCCGCACAGCTCGGCGATGCGCGCGCTCAGGGCGTCGTAGACGCCAACTCCCACCAGCGCACCGGGTTTTTTCAAGCGTTCCCTCAAAAGCGTGCTCTTTCTTTCCCCTGACATTATATTACCTCCATAAATGTATGCTCAATGCATGATCGACGGAAGCCATGTGCTCATAGGCGGATAAGCGATGGCCAGGATCAACATGGCCACCATGAGGATCATGAACGGAAAGACACCCTTTACTATTTCTCCCATTGTTATATCATCTCTGATCCCATGGATTATGTAGAGGTTCACTCCCACGGGAGGTGTTATCAGCGCCATCTCCAAGTTTATGACCAGTACGACGGCGTACCATATGGGATCTATCTGGAGCGCTCCCAAGATCGGGGCTACCAGAGGCATCGTAAGGAGCACGATCGATACGGTCTCCAAAATGCACCCCAACCCCAACATGAGGATGTTCATGGCTATGACAAAGCCAAGGGGTGAAAGTCCGGCGTCTATGACCATCTGGGTGAGCTGTTGAGGAATCTCGAGCAGCGTCATTACTCTGCCGAATAGGAGAGCGCCGGCGATGATCATAGCGATCATGCACGAGGTTCCGACAGAGCGCAAGCATACCCCGGGCAAGTCTTTGAGCGAAAGAGTTCTATAGACGACGAGTGTGATGAATAGACTGTATATCAGGCCGACAGCTGCGGCCTCTGTCGGGGTGAACACCCCGGTGTAAATGCCTCCCATTATGATGATAGGGAGAGCTATCCCCCACAGGTTCTTTCTTGTGACTCGAAAGCGCTCTTCCCATGAGGCCGGCTCGTAAGCGCGGTAACCTCCTCCTCGGCTTCGAATGATGGCGTAGATTACGAATATGGCGGTGAGCACGAGTCCCGGAATGATGCCGGCCATGAAGAGCTTACCCACCGACTCTTCAGTTACGGCACCGTATAGGATCATAGGTATGCTGGGTGGGATCAGGATGCCGAGTGTCCCTCCCGCGGCCAAAAGACCCAAAACGAAACGCCTCTCATATCCTCGTTCGGTTAGCGCGGGGAAAGCTACCATGCCTATCGTAGCCGCAGTAGTGGCGCTTGAACCTGTGATCGCGGCGAAAAAGGCGCAACTCAAGATCGTCGCTATAGCAAGCCCTCCTGGAAAATGTCTTACCCAGGCGTTCATTACATCAAAGAGGTCATCTCCGACTCTGCCGTCGAGCAAGACTTGGCTCATCAGGACGAATAGAGGCACAGCCAATAGGACGAAACTGTCTAACGAAGAGAATATGCTCTGTCCCACGATCTTAAGCGGAAGATCGAAGGCGACGATGAGAGCAAGTGATGCCGTCCCCAAGGAAAAAGCCACTGGCAGGCCTATGAAGAGCAGAGCGAGGAGCAGCATTACTACGAAGAGAAACGTCATCATGGCACATCCACCCCGCGTTTTGTGTTTTCAAGTCTATCTATCAATCCTGCGGCAAACTGCACTGAAAGCAGGAGAAACCCCACAGGGAGCGACGTCTGGGGTATCCACATGGGAAAACGAAGCGGTGTGGCCGAGAGTTTGTGGTATTTAAACGCTGCCATTACCATTTCATACCCCTGATACGTAACGACGATGGAAAAGATCAGACCCAACGCTCCCGTGAGTATCTCGAGTTTCCTTCTGGCGGCGGGGGAGAGGTGGGATATCAGGAGATCTATATGGACGTGCTTGCCCTGTTCGAGCGTATAGGCGGCGCCGGCAAACATCGTCCACATAAAGAGATATATGGAAACCTCTTGGACCCACGATGTAGGTGCGTTAAAAATATACCGCATTATAACTTCATAAAAAAGGATCAATCCCAAGACCAACATGCCGATACCGCTGGCATAACCCATGGCATTATTGAGCCTGACGATGAACCTTCTTGCGCGCATTTTCATCTCGTCATTCGCTCCTTCTGTGTTGACAAAGGCATCATTTAAAAGTGGGCAAACGCCGCGCCTCCTTTCAACGTCTGCCTGAAAGGTTTTGCGAGTCGACCGAGCGGCCCGAAGCAGTGATTCGCTGCTTCGGGCCGAGAGGCGAAAAACTCGGTCACTGTATGGAGAGGGCTATGTCTAAAAGCTGCTTACCCAAGGTGCCGCTCTGCTTGAGGAATGTTTCGCGCACCTTCATGGTTGCGTCAGCAAAGGCTTTGTGCTCCTCAGGAGTTAGCGTCGTAATTTGCAGGCCGTATTCTTCGAGAAAGCGCTGCGCCTCATTTTCGGAATCAGCTATGGCGCTCCTTATCCACTCTTCGGCATCGTTGCCAGCTTTTAGGAGCACTTCTTTTGTGGACTCGGGAAGCTTCTTCCACCAGGGGAGGTTCGCCTGGACCATGAATTGCGCCGTGGAGTAGTTGCAGAGAGTCATATATTTGAGGACCTCGTGAAGCTTTCTGGAAACCGCGGCTGGCATGCCGGTGGTTACACCGTCAATCGTCCTCCTTTGAAGAGCCATATACATCTCGGACGAGCTTATTACGACGGGGCTTCCGCCCAATGCCTCTATGGAATCCGCCGATCCTTTGCTGAAGGCCCGGATCTTGAGCCCTTTGAAATCCTCGGGCTTCCTCAAGGGCCTTACATTATTGAAGAACTGCACGAAGCCGTAGTCAACCCAGAATACTACCTTAGCTCCCATCTCCTGGAACGCTTCATCGAGCAGCTTCCCGCCGCCGGCTTTGAAGAATTTTCCTGGCGAGGATAAGTCGGCGAATACAAAGGGCATCTCAAAGATGTCGGCCGCTGGAATCATGCCTGACCACTTGTTTACAGGCACAACCCCGAGCTCTACGAGGCCGTTCTGAAGCGCCTCGACGATCTCTGCGTCGCTAAAGAGTTGGGCAGAGTGGAGCACCTTGATCTCCACCTCTCCATTTGAATACTCCTTGACCTTCTCGGCGAAGAGGTCCATGCCCTTGGAGATGTGGTGCGACGGCGGAAGCTGGTTTGAAAGCCTATAGCTTTCAACGGCATCGCTATCACCTGCTGCTGCGCCCAACAGAATAAAAGCTGCCAAAAATGCCAACCCCTTGAATCTCACTTTCATCACCCTCCTATGTGCGATCTCTTGCGCTGTGTGTCCAACGCTTCGTCCTTGAGCAAGAATTATATAACATATCTCGTTGGCCTATCTACCTTGCGCGTCGCTCAAGTGATCATCGGCGGTTTGTGTTAGAATTTTTAAAGCAGTTACGAAATATATGGGACCGTAAATGACCGATTGGAGGTAAGGCTATGACAGAGCTCTTTTCCGCAATTTCCATACGCGATGTCACGCTCAAAAACAGGATCGTCATGTCGCCCATGTGTCAATATTCAGCGACATCAGGAATGGCGGGCGATTGGCACCTGGTGCACTATGGCTCCAGGGCCATCGGGGGTGTCGGGCTGTTGATCGTCGAGGCCACGGCGGTAGAAGCGCGCGGCCGTATCACCCCCGGCGATTTAGGTCTGTGGGATGACGGACAGATCGAGCCAATGACTAAGTTGGCGAGCTTTATCCACGCACAGGGGTCGAAAGTTGGGGTGCAGCTTGCCCACGCGGGACGGAAGGCGAGCATGGACCTGCCATGGAGGGGTGAGCGACCGCTCAAAACCGACGAAGGAGGATGGCCCGTCGTCGGGCCGAGCTCTGTCCCCTTTGGGCCGGGATACCCCACGCCTCAAGTCCTGGACGAGGGCGCGATAAAAGGGGTCGTTTTGTCGTTCGCCGAGGCGGCCCGACGTGCTCATCGTGCCGGTTTCGACTTGATCGAGATACATGCGGCTCACGGCTACCTCATTCACCAATTCCTATCTCCTTTGAGCAACAAAAGAACTGACCGCTACGGCGGCTCCCTGGAAGGCAGAATGAAGTTCGCCCTTGAAGTCGCCGAAGCCGTGCGGGATGCCGTTCCTGATGGGATGCCGCTCTTCTTCCGCATATCCGCGACCGACTGGGTCGATGGCGGATGGGACTTGGAGCAATCCTTGGCGCTGGCTTCGGCCCTCAAGGAGCGCGGCGTAGATTTGATAGATTGTTCTTCAGGAGGGCTTGTACCCGATGCCAAAGTCCCTGCTAAGCCAGGTTATCAGGTACCTTTCGCCTCGAAGATACGCAAAAGAGCAGGCATTATGACGGGAGCAGTTGGCATAATAACGGAGCCGCTCCAGGCCGAAGGTATCGTGAGCTCTGGTGACGCGGACGTGGTCATTTTGGGGAGGGCGCTGCTTAGAAATCCTCACTGGCCCCTTCATGCCGCGACAACCTTAGGCGAGGATATCGATTGGCCCCTCCAGTACCTGAGAGCCAAGCCCAAGTGAAGACAAGCAGTAGATCGGCTTAGCTTTCGTTGGCCGCGGTCCACTTTACGAGCGCTTTTTAAGCTGACCCCAGCGCTCGTGCCATGCCCATTTGGCCACAAAGAACGATGCCGCGAATATCGATAGCGAAAATACCCTCAAAGATGCGATGACTCCTGCAGATGAGGAGATATGCCCTACGAAGATGGGGAAGAGGAAGAAGATTAAGCTGTAGAGGAACCAAAACAACGACGACAATCTTGCCCTCAAGCGAAGAGGCACCACGTCCCCTACGAGTGATACGTGTACGGGATAACCGAATCCCATAGAGAGGCCGTAGGCGGCTCCACATATGGCGAAGTGCCAGTTGTTCGAGGAGAACGTGGCAGTTAATATGGCGAGGGCCATAATGCCGAAGGATGGAGCCGCTATGGCTTTTCTGGGGAGCCTGTCCATGGCGCGAAAACAGAGAAGGCGCACGCCTATGGCCGCAAAGGCGTAGGCGGAGAGGAAAGACGAGGGGATTAAACCCTTTATCATGCTGATGCTTGCAATAAAAAGGATAAAGGCGTCGGATACGCCCAGGAACGCCACGGAGATCAGAAGAGCCCTGACATCTGGCATCCTGAGCAAAGCTGCCCAACCTTTCATCCCCTTAGACTTGCCTGGGGCGTTCTCCTGCTCCTCGGGCAAATCGATCTTGACAAAGTAAGACGCCAGGGCCAAAAACGGTGGTATCCATGGATAGATGGAGTTGAACCCCTTGTGGAGGAAGAAATCGGCGATGGGCGTAAAGACGAGCATGGAGGCCATGGAACCTGCCGAAGTCAAAGCGAACGAGCCTCCCCTCTTGTCATCGGGGACGGCTATCATTTGCGCTGTCGATATGGCCACCAGGAGCACGCCGAAGGCGATGCCCGACATGGCGCGAAAGCACAAGATAAGCGCGACTGAGCTTCCAGATAGTGCTATCCCGATGGCGCTGCAAAAACAGATGAGAGTGGAGGCCTTAAGCACACGTCGTAGTCCCCACATCTCGATGAATTGTGCGGTGAAAGGCCTCCCGATCGTGGAGGCCCCGAAATATATCCCCATTACCCAACTTATGAGCTTGATATCGACGATGCCCATTTTATCCAGATATGACGGTAGAAGGAAGTAGGTGTTGCTATAGCTCAACATTAGGAAATTTACAATTACAAACCTCCACAATAACCCGTTCACAGGGTATCGAGCTCCTCGGCTGACTGGCCAAAGATATGTTAAAGGCATACGTGTAAGTTCATTATAAGCCGTATAAGTCTATTCTTTACCGTTAGCGGTATCATTAAAGGTAGTGCCATAAATCGCAAAAAGGGGCGTGATCCTTTTGGCAGCAGAATTTGCGAAAGTTTCTGGAAAGGTCCTGGAGGAGTTGAAGAAGATTCCCACGCCGGCCATCGCAAACGCGATCGAGGCTTTTGAGATCAGGCCGAGGAATGTGGGATTTTGTGACTCACGCATGCATCCCGTGTTTGCCGATGTGGGTCCGATCGCCGGGTATGCCACCACCCTCACAGTTGGGGCTGATCTTCCGTACAAGGCGGCGAAGTCGGCCGACAGGAGCGGCTACTGGAAACATATCCTCTCGGTGCCGGAGCCGCGCATTGCCGTAGTGCGAGACATGGACGACCAACCGGTCGGAGCCTTTTGGGGCGAGGTCAACGCCAACGTGCACCTCTCTTTGGGCTGTATCGGTACAGTTACCCACGGCGGCGTGCGGGATTTGGAGGAGGTGGAGGAGCTCGGTTTTGTCTATTTCGCCACGGACGTTCTGGTATCTCACGCCTCCATATATATGATCGACTACGGCATTCCGGTGAACGTCTGCGGCCTCGTGGTCTCGCCGGGAGACTTGCTCGTCTGCGATATCCACGGCGTAATAAATGTCCCAATGGAGATAGCCGAAAAGATTCCGGAGATGGTGAAGAAACAGGCCGAAGCCGAGCGCATCGTTATCGACTATTGTTCTTCGGGAAGCGTCACCGTCGAAGGTCTTTCGTCGGCCTGGAACAGGATGGAGGAGGCGCGAAGAGCGCTCTCGAAGAATAAGATGTAAAAACCTTTCGGCAAAGAGGCAGATTCTTTTTTTATGCCTGCCTCCTTGCTTGGCTCACTTGGCAATTGCCGCCTCTATTTGTTTCCGCGGCAAGCGCACTACGGCAACCCTTTCCACGACGAGACTGCGCTCCGCTGGGCTGCGTCCAACGATATCTATCGCTCTCGATCATTTTGCTTGAGTTTTTTGTGCCATTTTTGCAGCTCGGGGCTTAGCGGCTTTTGCCTGCGATGTTATACTTTTCGTATTATGAGAGAAAGAAGAGAGATAAAACGAGCGCGTGTTTGGGTCTCGGGCTTCGTCCAAGGGGTGGGCTTTCGCCACTACGCCGTGAGAGAGGCTGAAAGGAGAGGCGTGAAGGGGTGGGTGAGAAATCTGCCCGATGGGCGAGTGGAGCTCCTCCTTCAGGGCGAAAGCGACGCAGTGGAGTCGATGATAGCCTGGTGCCGTAAGGGGCCGCCATATGCCTCGGTGAAGGATGTAGCAGTACTGTGGGAGGAACCCGAGCCCGGCCTCGTGGACTTTCATGTGGAATTCTGAATCGGGGAGGTAAACTGCGTGGAGGGAATTGCCTTATTCGGAGCGGGAAGCTGGGGCACGGCTTTAGCGGACTTGTTGGCCAAAAAAGGCATTTCTGTGTGCCTGTGGTCGCGCAATCCCGAAGCTGCCAGGGCCATAAACGTCACGGGGCACAATATGCGCTATTTGAGGGAGCACCGCCTGCACAGCGGCGTCTATGCCACATCGAGTTTAGAAGAGGCCGCTGCCTTCTCTAAGTTGTGGGTGTCAGCCGTGCCCACCCAAGCGGTTCGCGAGACCTTGCGCCTGTTGCGTCCACTTGCGGGCGACGACATCTTGCTGTGCAACGCTGCAAAGGGGATCGAAATCGAAACTGGCCTCAGAATAAGCCAAATCGCCGACGAAGAGCTTCCCGGCCTTTCTTACAGCGTTATCTCCGGTCCGAGCCACGCAGAAGAAGTGATAGTAGAGCAACCCACCGCCGTAGTCGTAGCTTCGTCCAAAGAAGAAGTCGCTTCGATGTGGCAGGAGGTTTTCGGCTGTTTTTACTTCCGCGTGTATACGAGCGTTGATGTGACGGGCGTTGAACTCGGAGGCGCCGTCAAAAACGTCATCGCCATAGCTTCAGGCATAGCCAGGTCCATGGGCCTCGGCGACAACACCCTGGCCGCACTGGTCTGCAGGGGATTGGCGGAGATCATGAGGCTCGGGGCCAAGATGGGGGCCAACCCGCTCACGCTCGCCGGTCTGGCCGGCGTTGGGGACCTCGTGGTGACTTGTTATAGCACGCACTCGCGCAATTTGAGGCTCGGCATGTGCGTGGGCGAGGGGATGTCGCTCGAAGAAGCGCAGGCAGAACTGGGCCAGGTAGCCGAGGGAGCATATACGGTTATACCCATAGTCGAGCGAGGACGTGCCATGGGCGTAGACCTTCCAATAGCCAAGGCAGTCCGCGACATACTCTACGGAGGGATAACTCCTAAAGTGGCGATGGAGGAACTGTTGCTGCGCGAGATGAAGCCGGAACTCCCTCCTCAGATGCTGTGGTCGCAGTAGCGGAAGGGCGCTGTTCGATGCGCGTCTCTTGTAATGGGCGCGTCTTTGGCTTTGCGGCCAGCGTCTTGCTAAACGGTGGGCTTAGCCGTTAGAATAGCGTGAGCACATAAAAAGCATTTTCAATATCGCAAAGGAGGGTGCGTAATGGCAAAGGCAGTAGTCGACAGGGACACGTGCATTGGATGTGAAGCATGTGTAGGTGTTTGCCCGGTTGAAGCGATATCGATAGTGGAGGGCAAGGCGCAGGTGGATCCCGATACGTGTATCGAGTGCGGCGCCTGCGTCTCCACCTGCCCGGTGAGCGCGATCTCCCAGTAGCATCTGACAAAGGCAACCTAAGCAAGTCTTTTTCAAGCGAAGGCTCCGCGCCTCATGCGGCGGAGCCTTGCGCTTACTGCCTGCTGCGACATTCCGAGGATGGTCGCAGCCTCTTTTTGGCTATAGCCTTCCGTCAAAAGCGAAATGAGATATCTGTCTTTTTGGTCGCGAATCAAGCTCTCTGCGAGGAACAGTGCGGCGAGATGCGCGTCGCTGTCGTACGTCAGCGCTCGCTCGTCTTCCAAGTCGTCTGCCTCTATAGGCACTTCGCTGTGCGCGCCTCTTCTGAGCCGTCTTGCGGCGTCGCGAATTGCCCTGGGCAGGGATTTCTTCAGGAAAAGCGGCAGAGCATCCCGTCGGCGGCACTTAGGTATAAGCGTTAGGAGCGCTGCGTATCCTTCTTGTGCGAGGTCTTCAGCTTCGGCGCCCCTTCCGGCATATCGCTTTGCCAGCGACTCTACCAAGGGGCGGTACTGCGTTATGAGCGTGTCGATTTCATCCATGAGTTTCAACCCTTAGGCCAGACGCCCAAATGTATAAAGTTCCTGACGCCGTAGAGAATTACCTGGTCGAAGCCCGCTTCACGCGCAAGTTTGCTCACATGCCCTTGATCAGAGGCGGCGCAGACTACATCTGCCGCAAACCCCTTCGTGTGGCGGCTTTCCTTTGCACCTCCCACCTCTCGGTTGTGATCCGCGCAGCGGTAACCGCTCGTTATAACTATCGGATTGCCCCAAAGTTCCCTCAGGCGCTCCAGCGCCTCCAACAGCATCGGGTGAATTTTAACTGCCCCGCAGCAGCGACATTGGAACTCTTTGAGCTTAAAATGAGAAGAGAGGCGGATGTCGTTTATGGGCATCCTAAAATACCCCCTTGCTGGTTATCGTCATCTGTAAGTCGCGAATCGCCGCGGTGAGCTCCTCTAAGCGTTTTTCCATCCGCACCAGGAGATACCCGGCTACCGCTACGGCGAAGCCGCTTTGCAAGGCTGCGGATACGAAATCTGCCATCTTCGTCACCTCTCTTGTGTAGGCGCGCGGCAAGTGGTATATAAAAACCGCTCGCCGCGCGCCGTCTATCTACATTTGCCTACAGAAGCTCGGTCACTGTGCGGTCCACAATCTCGGCACCGGCTATGGAGACCGGCCCGGAGACGAAAACGTCGTTGTCGACTATGGTCTGCATGGCGGTCTCCACCTCCGTGGCGGTGACGTCATCCTTGGGGTAACGGAGGGAGAGGATCCACTGGTCGTCATCGGCCGTGTTGAAAATCATGCGCAGCGTCTTCACTTTATCACCTCCCTATCTTTTGAATTTTGCTTCCTTGGGCTACACTAACTTACGATGTCGGTGTCGACCTTCTGGATCTCGTGGACCGGATAAGACAAGAGTCCGCCGATCGCCTGAGCTACTGCGTAGGTGGCGTTGGCATCGGCCGAGGGATCCACGCCGGAGAGCGAAAGCGTTCGCAACTGCGGCCGCCCGAGCGAGTAGGTTCCGATCTGGAGCCTAAGGCTAAGGCGACTGGATACGGGAGCGTAACTGGCCATCTCTTCTTCCCCCTTTCTTAAGGTCTCATTTATAAGAGTGGAAGGAGAAGGTTATGAATACAAATAGTATACATAAATCATTATTTGACATTTATTTGTTGTCGTCAAGGGCGCATTTGGAGGGGAGTGGCCGTTGATGGAGCGCATATCGAATACCTTGGCAATCGTCCGGGGGCTGGAAATAGAGGGATACGAAGCGGCGATAGTGGGTGGGGCTGTCAGGGATCTCTTTCTCGGAAGGCAGCAATTATCGGATGTCGATGTGGCCACGAGTGCGAGCCTCGAGGCGATCCGATCCCTCTGGGGGGAACGGGTCAAAGTGACGAGGAAGGGACCTCCCTGGACGGCGGTAATCCCCATGGACGGCTTCAATGTAGAGGTTACCCCCTTTTTGAGTGAAACGCTCGAAGGGGATCTCAAGAGGCGGGATTTCACCGTCAACGCCCTGGCTATGAAGGCGGACGGCAGAGTCATAGATGTAGTAGATGGGGTAAAAGACCTGTCCAGGCGCATCCTTCGCTTCAATGGAGAGGCGGCTGTGCGTATTCGCGAAGACCCGTTGAGGGCGCTGCGCTTGGCCAGGTTCGCGGCCGTGCTTCCGGCGTTTGTCGTGGATGAGGCTTCGCTTTCAGCTGCACACGGCTGGCAGGATGCGATGTCGCAGGTGCCGAAGGAGCGCATCGGCAAGGAGGTACTCTGCGCGATGCAAGGCGACGCGGTGCGCTTTACGGCTTTCCTCAGAGAGCTCGACCTTGCGAAAACTCTGCTGCCTGGGCTGTCCGCCGAAACCGAATCGTGCCTGACATATGCTCACATTGCGACGGATAGGGCGGAGGTAAAGGCCGCCTGCATATTGGAGTGCATGGCGAGAGCGAGGATACGAGAGGTGCAAGGGAATGCGGCCTTTGAGGGGTGCCTCGACCATCGCGTTGCTAAGGCTGCCGACCAGATCATGAGTGCCTGGGCCTGGCCGCGTAGGTTGGCCGACCACATAGCTGGGCTCGTAAAATGGCAGGAGGTAGCGCATTCTGGCCTCTCACCCTGGGTCTTCTTGCGGCTCCTCAAAAGTTTCGGCCGGACCTGGCTTGACGATCTCTTCCTTTTGGCTTGGGCAGAGGCTATGGCCGATGGGAAAGACCTCTCTGCCTGGATGAGGAACAGGATAACTGCCGTTTATCTCGAAGTGAATACCCCCCAGCCGCTCGTTTCGGGGGAAGACGTAATGGAGGTCTTGGGCATAGAAGAAGGCCCCGAGGTGGGGAGGATCCTCGAGGCCATAGAAAAGGCTCAGGCGGAAGGAAGGATCTGCACCAGGGAGGATGCCATCCGCCTTGCCAGCGCGCTATATAAAAACCCATCACATCAGGATGGTTAGCCGCTGTGCAGCATGTCGAAAGCGCGGCTGCGAAGCGATTACGATATTATTGTATGTGAAATGGGCGGAGTGATAAAATATAGTTGCACTTTCCTGATCTGTTTCACAGTAAGCCTTTAGGCGCAATTTTGAAGGAGGTGGAGGTTTTATGAGAGTTCGCATGAGAGGTCGTCTTCTTGGAGTGGTCGTGGTCCTGCTTTTGACCGCATATCTTGCGCCTGTGGCTGCGGCAGCGGAACCGACGCTTCTTGAGATTTATCAGGTGCTCCAGAAAAAAGAGTTTGTCGATCTCACCCACAGCTTTGCGCCAGGCATACCGCATTGGCCCGGTTTCCCGGACGAGAGGCGGGAGACCATATACTGGTACGACGAGGGCGTGGGCTCCGCAGGTTATGGTTTTTTCGCCCACGTTTACACGCATGTGGGGCAGTGGGGGACGCATTGCGACCCGCCGGCCCACTTCATTAAGGACCTTCGCACAATAGACCAGATAAGCGTTAAGGAGATGCTCCTTCCGCTCGTGGTCCTCGATATTCACGAGAAAGCTGCACAAAACCCCGATTACGTCGTCACGATGAATGACGTGAGGGCATGGGAGAACCGCAACGGCCCCATACCGGAGGGCTCTTTTGTGGCACTGCGGACTGATTGGTCCAAACGATGGCCGGACGCGGCAGCCATGCGCAACGCCGATAAGGATGGTGTGGCTCACTATCCCGGCTGGTCACTCGAAGTGCTGAAATACCTATGTGAGGAGAGGAAGATTACTGCCTCCGGTCACGAGACTACCGACACGGATCCCGGTATCGCCACGTCGAAGGGCGATTATTCCTGTGAGACCTACATCTTGTCCCAGGACCGCTATCAGATAGAACTGCTCGCTAACCTCGATAAAGTACCGGAGTACGGCGCGCTCGTGGTGGTGGCCTTCCCAAAGCCGGCTCACGGTTCTGGATTCCCGGCTAGGGTTTTTGCAATACTTCCTTGAAATGTCACTTTGTCAGCACGGTTTACGGTATAGGGCGCAGTTTATGGCATAGCGTAGGGAGGTGAACGAAGAAGTTGAAAGCTATCGTTTTGAGGGAATATGGTGGGCCTGAGGTCTTAAAGGCGGAAGATATACCAGAACCTCAAGTCTTGTGCCCTTACGATGTGAAGGTGGCCGTGCACGCTACGGCCCTGAACAGGGCGGATGTGTTGCAGAGGCGCGGCAAATATCCGCAGCCTGGGCCCAAGCCTCAGTACGAAGTCCCAGGGCTCGAGTTTTGCGGAGTTGTGGAGGAGGTCGGATCGCAGGTCCTCGAATGGAAGGTCGGCGATCGCGTTATGGGGCTTCTCGCTGGTGGAGGCTACGCCGAGTACGTAGTGACTCACGAGCGCATGCTCATGCCTGTTCCACGGGATTTAAGCTTCCATGAGGCTGCAGCCATACCGGAGGTCTTTCTGACCGCTTATGACGCGCTCTTTTTCAAGGGCAGGATGGAAGTCGGCGATGTGGTTTTGATCCACGCCGGCGGAAGCGGCGTCGGCACTGCCGCTATTCAGCTCGCCAAGATAGGCGGCGCGAGCAAGATATTCGTCACGGCTGGAAGTGCGGATAAATGCGAAAGGACCGTAAGGCTCGGAGCGGATAGAGCCATCAACTACAAAGAAGAGAACTTCGCCGATGTGGTGCTCTCTGAAACGGGAGGGCGAGGGGTCGATGTGACCTTGGACTTCATAGGAAAACCCTACCTGGATGGCAACACAAAGGCCGCGGCTATGGATGGAAGGATAGTCCAGATCGCCGTCATGGGAGGCGCAAAGGGCGAGGTGGATTTAGGGGCCTTCATGAGCAAACGCCTTACGCTTGTCGGGACCACGCTTCGCGCCCGCCCGATAGAGCAAAAAATCGCCCTGACCCAGCGCTTCCGCAAGGAGATCCTGCCATTGTTCGAATCCGGCCGCTTGAGGCCTATCGTGGATACGGCTTTCCCGCTTGAGCGCGCGGCGGAGGCGCATCGCTACATGGAAGAGAACAGGAACTTCGGTAAGATCATATTGGCAGTTCGGTGAGGTGTCCTTTGGCACTCTCGACGAAGGCGGCCATAGCGGTCATAAGCGAAGCGGCGCCCGGTCTTGGTTTTTAACTTGCCGGGCGCCGCTTTAGTTTTAAGCCGTGGAGCTAGAACTTGAATATTGCTCCCTTAGATGCCGATGAGGCTAGCTTGGAATATAGCGCCAGATAGCCGGTCTTGACCTTCGGCTCTGGGCGCTTCCACTGGGCGAGCCTACGTTTGATCTCCTCGTCGCTCACATGGAGCGTGAGCTCCCTCTTTTCTACATCTATAGTGATCTCGTCTCCGTCCTTGACGATCGCCAAAGGACCCCCTTCAGCGGCCTCGGGCGATATGTGGCCGACGAAGCAACCGTTGTTCGTGCCGGAGAATCTGCCGTCCGTGACGAGCGCCGTGGAAAGGGCGAGTCCTCTCCCGTAGAGGTATTTCATGGCGTTGTACATCTCTCTCATCCCGGGGCCTCCTTTTGGCCCTTCGTATCGTATGACGACCACCGTACCAGGGCCCACCTTGCCGTCGAGGATCGCCTTGTCGGCGCTCTCTTCGTCGTCGAAAACCATGGCTTTGCCCTTGAAGTGCCACACGGACGGGTCCATCGCGCCGGGTTTGCATACTGCTCCGTCTGGCGCCAAATTGCCGTGCAGAATGGCCAGTCCGCCCGTGGCGTTGAACGGATCAGATAGATCCCTTATGACCCTCTTGTCCTCCGGATAGTGGTAGCGGTAACTTGCTAAATTCTCTGCCACCGTGCGCCCGGTGCAGGTCAGGGCGTCGCGGTTGATGAGGTCTCCCAAATTTTCCATGACCCTCGGTATGCCGCCCGCCATGTAGAAGGCTTCCATGTCCCACTTGGAGGCCGGGTTCACCTTGGCTATCTGCGGCGTTGTGCGGCTCAGGGAATCGAACATCTCCAAAACATCGAGCGACAGGCCAGCCTCATAGGCGATAGCAGGTAGATGCAGGGCCGCGTTTGTGGAGCCGCCCGTCGCCATGCATACCCTTATGGCGTTTTCCAGCGAGGCCTTGTTTATGATCTTGCGTGCGCTTATGTTTTTCTTGACGAGTTCACATATCGCGATGCCGCTTTCTTGAGCTATCCGCAACCGCTCGGCGTATGTGGCTGGGGTGAGCGCTCCGCCTGGAAGCGTCATCCCGAAAGCCTCGGCGAGCGAACACATGGTGTTGGCCGTTCCGAAGAAAGCGCAGGAACCACATCCGGGGCAGGCGACATCCTCGAGATTGTAGTACTCTTCCTCGCTTATCTTCCCGGCGCTCATCATGCCCAGCGCCTCAGAAACTGATGTGAGATCTGCCTTGCGCTCGTCGAACTCGATCCCACCCAACATCGGCCCGCCAGGGACTATTATGGCCGGTATGTCGAGCCTGGCCGCCGCCATGAGCATGCCCGGAACGATCTTATCGCAGGAACCCAAAAGCACTAAGCCGTCGAGCCTGTGGGCTTGTGCCATGACTTCGATGTCATTTGCTATGAGCTCTCTGGAGGGGAGAATGTAGTGCATTCCGTCGTGTCCCTGGGCCACCCCGTCGCAGGCGGCTATTACGCCGAACTCCACAGCTGTGCCGCCGCCTCTGTATATCCCTCTCTTTACGAACTCGCTCACCAACCGCAGGTTGAAATGTCCTGGCACGATCGTGTTCCACGAATTGGCTATACCTATTATGGGGCGCGACAGGTCGTCATCTGAATATCCCATTGACTTGTAAGCAGCCCTCTGCATGGAAAACTCCGGCTTTTTAAGCACTTCCTTGCTCCTCAAACCCCTTACCCCCTTCTCGACAATGTCATAACCCTCGTCCCATTATAAACCAACCCCTGGATCAGGTCTTTATTTTTTTGTGTTTACCCTTGCTCATCTTATATGGCGATGCCATTGCTATGGCGATTGGCTATACAACAGGGCAACGATAGCACCGATGGCCTTCGGGCGCTGGCTGCCGAACATCACTACAAGGTGCCGGCCGAGTTTTCTTTACGAGGTTTTAAAAGCGGCCGTGCTAAGGTATTTATCGCCTCTATCCGGTGAGATGGTGACGATATTTCCACCTATCTCCCTCGTCAAGGTCAGGGCAGCCCACACGTTGGCACCCGTTGATATCCCCACGAACAAACCCTCTTTTCGCGCGAGGAGTCGCGCCATTTCCATGGCTGCTTCGTCTGGTACTTGCACGACTCGATCTATTATATCGAGGTCCAGGTTTTTGGGGATGAAGCCGGCCCCGATCCCCTCTATTGCGTGTCTTCCTGCGCTTCCTCCACTCAAAACTGCGCTCTTTTGTGGCTCTACCGCGATGACCTGTGCGTTGGGGAAGGCGGCTTTTACGATGCGCCCCACGCCCGTTATCGTGCCGCCGGTTCCAACGCCGGCTACGAAGGCGGCGATCTCTTTCCCTTTTATGTCTGCCACGATCTCGGGACCGGTCGTCACCTGGTGAGCCCACGGGTTACCAGGGTTTGAAAACTGATCTGGCATAAAGGCCCTCGGGATTTCGCTTACAATCTTTTGAGCGGCCTCGATGGCTCCCTTCATCCCGGTTTCTGTGGGGGTGAGCACGACTTCCGCGCCGTAAGCGGAAAGCACACTCCTCCGCTCCAAAGACATCGACTCTGGCATCGTTAAAATCACCTTGAGGCCCAGAGACGCTCCCAACATGGCAAAGCCTATGCCGGTATTGCCCGATGTAGGCTCGACGATCGTCGCGCCCTCTTGGAGCTTTCCCTCAATCTCAGCAAAGCGGAGCATCCCCCAGGCGGCTCTGTCTTTCACCGAGCCTCCGATGTTGTTACCCTCGAGTTTTAGCCATATACGAGATCCCTCGAGGGCGAGCTTCATCATTGGGGTCTTCCCTATGAGCTTTCTTAAGGCGATGCGATCGACGGCGCAATCCAGCTAAACCGCCTCCTTTGATCCCGTTACATCTTCCTCTAAGTCTTCCAACAAGCTGAGGCGCTCTTTGAGGAGTTTGACCTCTGTCTCCAGCGCTTTGAGTCTTAAAACCAGAGGCTCGGGAAGGTCTCCATGGTTTAACCTCTCCCTTGGACTTCTTAGTTTGGCTCCGCGCTCTCTTACCACGATGCCGGGTACGCCGACCACCGTGCTTTCAGGCGGCACGTCGCGGACCACGACACTGCCGGCTCCAATCCTGGCGTTTTCCCCTATCACGATATTTCCTAAAATCTTGGCCCCGCTGCCCACAAGGGCTCCCTCCTCCAGCGTGGGGTGGCGCTTGCCCTTGTCTTTGCCGGTGCCGCCCAATGTCACGCCCTGGTAGAGCGTAACATTGTCCCCTACGACAGCCGTTTCGCCTATCACCACGCCCATACCGTGGTCTATGAACACGCCCCTGCCGATCTTAGCTCCTGGATGAATCTCGATTCCCGTTATCCACCGGACCAATTGGGATAAGAAGCGCGGCAGAAAGGGAATGTGAAGCCTCGAGTGCAGGAAGTGCGTTAGGCGATGAAAAACGATTGCGTGGAATCCGGGGTAGCATGTCATTGCCTCTAAAACTCCCAAAAAGCCCCGCGGTAGAGCAGGATCCCGTTCTCTCACCGCCGTAAAATCCGCCTTTAATGTTTTCCACATTTCTTTCATCTCGTTTCCCTCCTCACTGGTTAGCTTGTTTTCAGTCTTTTTAAGTTAAAAGTATCGTTGTATAGCAGTTATAAAAAGGCGGGTTTACCACCGCACTGGGTAAACCCGCCTTTGAATAATCTTTGTCGATTTATGCCTTGCGGCTTGCGCTATGGCCGCCTTGTGCCTTCCCCCAGCTGCGGTTCGTCTCCACCGCGGCCAAGAGAAAGCCGCGGTGGATCAGGAGAGGATCCACCTACATATACACACATTTGTTCTTAAAATACGCCCTTTAACTTTAACCGCCCTCACTCAATGTCACCGCCCACTTTGCGTCGAAGTTAAGCCTACCTAACTTTTCTCCCTCTGTCAACCCCTGAGTGACAAGTTTTTTACTTTTTGTGTTTTTGCCCTTTATATCCAGATGACAATATCGTTGCTCATGTAATTGTGACGCAGGTGAGAAGTGGCGCGAAGAGCGAGCCTCCTGTTATAAAACTGTAATCGATTTGGGTTAAAATTACTGCAAAAGGAGGGATCAGCATGTCTGCTCAACAGAATAAAATCAAGGTGCTCTTTGTGTGTGGTAGAAATACCGCCAGAAGCCAAATGGGAGAGGCCCTTCTTAAGGCCTTAGGAGGAGATCGCTTCGAGGTGGAGAGCGCTGGACTTGAGGCTGGAGATGAGATAAACCCGCTCGCCATCGAAGTCATGAAAGAAATCGGGATCGACATATCCAAAAACGCGACGAAGAGCATCTTTGACCTTTACAAAGCAGGTAAAACGTACCATTACGTCATTGCCGTCTGCGACGCAGTTCAGGCGGAGCGCTGCCCTATATTTCCTGGCGTAAGAGAACAGCTCCACTGGTCGCTTCCGGATCCAGCCTCGTTTACAGGCAGCTGGGAAGAGAAGCTCCAAAAAGCGAGAGAACTACGTGATCAGTTAAAAGCAAAAATCGAAGAATGGATAAAATAACTCTGGCGGTCAGGTCCTTACTTTTTGTGTTTGTTGACTGCCGTTAGCTCTTACTAAATCACAATATCAATTAAGGGGGCGGCTTAGCCGCCCCCTGCGCTCCTTATACCTCGAGTCTGAGTATAGCTTCGGGGTTAACGACGCGGAACGTGAACGATTCCGTCAGGAAGAGTTTCACACTTTCGGCGCTCCTGTTCACAAAGCCCAGAGAGAAGTCAACCCCCAAGACGAGTTCCATATCGCCGCCGCGGAGCGATACTACGTAAGCCTCATCTATGGATGGGGCAGGTATAATCTTTTCGGCGAGAGCTTCGATCCTTTTGGCCAGCGGATAGCCTTCGGCTCGGCTTAGGATCCACTTCCATATCTTTGTTCCGGCCACGAGGACATAAGGTCCTTCTACGCCGCTCGATTTTAGAGAGGAGACAGCATCGGCCACGCCGCCGATGAAGCTCGACTCTTCCATGGAGACCTTAAGGCTCCTCTGCGCTGTGGCTTCTCTTAGGCCGACGATGCTTCCTTCTTTAAGGCCTTTGTATATAGCTTCTTCTTCGAAGCACGCCATCTGGCGCGCAGCTTCCTCGAGAGGCGATAGGTCAGGGTTCTTTAGACCCCTCGTGATGTTGTCCAGCTCCCACAGGCACAGCTCAAACTCGACTCGAGGTTCGACGAGGGGAAGCACCTGCCTCACGCCGAGGCATATGCCTTTCCCCTCACATGCTTTAACTGTCTCGACTTTACCCGTCGGGCAGGCCGCATAGTCCCAGCCCATCGGTCCCACAACGTCCACGAACTTCCTTGCGGAGAGATTGTTGATCAAAATCTTCTTTGCCTGGTCATCTATCTGCTCCCATGCTTCTGCTGAAATCGGAGCCAATTTCCTCTTCAGGATATCCATAGCTATACCTCCTATTCCTTTTTTATCACTTTAGACTGCCTATGTCGAGGCTTCCCCTACCGTTGGCTTCTTCTTCGCCCGCGGCGGAGGCTTCTATCTCGGTGATGGGTTCTTCTGTGAATAGATAAGTGCGCAAGGCTTCATCCCACTCCGGGACATTTCGCCTCAGCCACTCAAGGAGCATACTGGCATGCTCCATCTCCTCATTGCGGTTGTGTTCAATTATGGCTTTCACGGCATCGTCGCTCGCGGTGGCCGCTCTTTGGTGGTACCAATCGACAGCCTCAACCTCCTCCTTGAGGCTGACTAACGCCCTGTGGATATCCCGGTCTTTGCTGCTCAATTCCTCTACTGGCTCATGATACATTTCTACCCCTCCTTCAGGGCAATATCTATGACTTTGACATTTACGACAAAAGGATAGGCATAATTGAGAATAATGTCAATTGACGTCAGGCTCCGCCCAAGCTATATTCACTTAGGTTAAGGGGGTTAGAAGGGGGTTAGAAGTGAATGGCGCTTCTTACATGGAAAGACCTGGTACCGTCTCTTCCGCAGGAGAAGAGTTTTAGCAGTAGCGGCGAGGTGAAAGCGAAGGAAATACTGCTGCTTCAAGGCCCCTCGGGCGCTGGAAAGACGACGCTGCTGCGCACGCTTGCCCGCCTCCACCCGCGCATAAGCGGAAACATTTGGCTGAACGGAAAACCCTGCGAGGATGTACCGCCTTCCAGGTGGCGACGAAGCGTACATTACGTTGCGCCTCAAATGCTTGCTAACGCTACGGTCTTGGAAAACATAACGTATCCCTTTCGATTTTCCATCTACAAAAAAGAGACGCCGCCGCTGCGCATGACAGTCGCGCTTCTTTTAAACGAGTTGGGGCTGGATGAAGGAATATTGGCTCAAGAAGCGCGTACTCTTTCAAGTGGGGAGGTTGCCCGGGTCGCCTTGGTGCGGGCCATCCTCATAGAACCGATCGTGTTGCTGCTCGATGAACCTGCAGCCCCTCTCGACGAGAAAGCGAAAGAAAAGCTCGCGTCTTTTCTCTCTCGTTGGGTTGCGGGCGGCGAAAGGGGTATCTTGCTTGTCTCTCACCAAGGGATGGAAGGCGTAACGCGCACCATGAGCATTAACAAGACTCACTGATATAAGGCTCAAGGACGGAGGTAATATCATATGAGTGGAGTAATACCGATCTCCAACGGGCAGCTCGTTCTCTCTACCATTCTTCTCGTCTTAGCCGGCGTTTTAGCGGCGTCTTTGAGGCTCGGCATTGTAAAGTCCCTTGCTGTCAGTGCCATTAGGACTTTCTTTCAACTTTACATCATGGGCTTCATCCTTTCGGTTCTCTTTGCACAGAAAAATTTATTCCTCACTGCCGCGGTCATAGTTATCATGACGGCTATAGCCACACAGGCTGCCACGCGCCGCACCAAGGGCGTGCCTCAATATCCCCGCGCGTTGGCGTTCCTGGCGCTCCTTTTGAGCACGCTTATAACCGGCTTGATGGTAGTAACGCTGATAATCAGGGCAGAGCCGTGGTACTCGCCCCGCATTGTGATCCCCATATTCGGCATGATATTGGGAAACTCGATGAATGCCGTGGCCATCTCGCTCGAGCGGTTGTATGCTTCGGCCAGGGATAAGATTAACGAGTTGGAAGTACTCATCGCCTGCGGTGCCACGCCTTGGGAAGCGGTGCGTGGTTGCGTTTGTGACGCAGTGCGGGCAGGGATGACTCCTACTATAAACTCAATGATGGTAATAGGGTTGGTAAGCCTTCCGGGGATGATGACAGGTCAGATCTTGGGAGGGGCAGACCCACGCGAAGCCGTGCGATATCAAATCGTCATCATGTATGTAATCGCCGCTGCCGTAACCATGGGGAGTTTCATCTTGGTAGGCCTCGCATACAAACGCCTTTTCGACAAGGAAGGAGCCTTGCTTTTGAACCTAAAGTTCAGCGCGAAGTAACAGAGTCAATTTAAGCGTGATTACCACTTTGCAACCCCCATTCCATTGAATGGAATGTGGGGTTGTTGTTTGCTATTGGGGTTGCTATAATAAAATCAAAGCAAATCTGAGCGGTGAGGGGGTGACAAGCAGCAGCGTCGAGGTCTTTTGGAAAAGCGTTTCGGTTTTTCAGAAATAAGCAGATTGAAAGGGGGCAGGTAGGATGTTTAAGAAAGCGGCGTTCCTGGTTTTGGCTGTTGCGCTGGCGGTGTCGTTGACAGGAGGAGCTGCCTTAGCGGCGTGGCCCGAGAGGCCTATAACTGTAGTTGTGCACTTCGCTGCTGGTGGAGCCACGGATATGGTGGCGAGAGCCTTGTCGGCGGAGATGCAGAAGGTCCTTGGGCAGCCGATCTCTGTGGTCAACATGCCCGGTGCTTCTGGAGCTGTAGCGACCGCCTTCGTGCTCGCAAAACCGCATGACGGCTACACCCTCGTGGGCGAATCCGACAACATCCGCATGTTCCAGGTGATGGATCTCGGCAACTTCAACTACAAAGATTTCCATCATTGGATAGGGGCCATGGGGACGCTCTGTATTTCGGTCAGACCTGGCTCGCCTATAAAAGATGGTCATGACTTGATCAAATTTCTCAAGGAAAAGGGCGCAAGCGCCACTGTTTCTGGCTCTGGACTGGGAACCGGCTGGCATGTGGGCATGGAGATGCTCAAGGCCGTCGTGGGGTTCGACTACAAATATGTTCCGTACTCTGGAGGGCACCCGGCCACGGTGGCTGCCATCGGTGGCGAAGTCGATATAGCGGCTACAGGGCTCATGGAGCAGGCTGAATTCATCAGAGGAAAGAAAGTCAGACCATTGATGAATTTCAGCGACGAGCCAGTAGAGCTTCCGGGTTATGGCCCGATTCCGCCCGTTACAGACTTTGTGCCGGAAATGAAGGGCCTGGTCCCCTTTGGCGGTTGGTGGGGCATCGCCGCGCCCAAAGGCGTCCCGGATGAAGTGCTGCAAAAGTTGGATGAGGCTTACAAGGTGGCTGTTAACAGCGAAGGCTTTAAAAAATTGTGCGAGTCGCAGGTTATGGACTGGGTCGGCTACGATAGAGCTCAGTCTGAAGAGCTGGCGGCCAAAGATACCTCCCTGGTCTCTTGGATACTCTGGGAAGTGGGCGTAGCCAAGAAAAACCCGGCCGACTTGGGAATCCCCAAGCCCGAAGGGCTTAGTTTAGGCAAGTAATAGAGTAGTCTTATAAAGAGGGGGCATCCTGCCCCCTCTTTTCTTCGTTTACGTTTTCGTCTAAGAGGGGATGATTGAGCCATGGATAGCAAGGGAACGTCGAAAACAGATGTGAAGATGGGCCTTGCTTTTGCGGCATTCGCCGCCCTTGCCTTGGAGGAATCGTTGCGCATGCCTGTTTACGACGACGTCTATACAGCGCCTGGTTTGTTTCCGGCCTTTCTTTCTTTTTGCATCATCGCGATGAGCCTGGGATTGGTTTTTTGGGGGAGGCGCAGGTCGAAGTTTCAGGCAGAAGATGCCGTTGAAGTGTCCCACGAGGAAGCGGCGGTGATTGCCACAGAGAGGAAACGTCTATTTTTGGCTATAGGGCTTATTTTATTGTATTGTTTCGTGTTTTTGGGTCACATTAATTATACGCTCGCCACCTTTCTCTTCCTTGTCATTTCAATGTCATTTTTTAAGGCCACTAAAATACATTGGATCGTGATCATATCAGCATTGGCTTCTTTGGGAATTTCTTACCTCTTTGGGAAGATATTTTTGATTCCGTTGCCATAAGGAGCCCTAAAAGGAGAGGTAAATATGGACGGTTTATCGATCGTATTCCAGGAGATAACGAGGCTGTTCACCCAACCTTTCATGCTGTTCACCATGGCTTGGGCCACCTTTCTGGGCATAGTTGTGGGGGCTCTGCCGGGGCTTACGGCCACGATGACCATAGCCCTTTTGAGCGGCCTCACCTACGGTGTTGATCCTCGGGTGGCTATTCCCATCTTGATATCCGTGTATTGCGGAGCGATCTACGGAGGAAGCCAGTCGGCAATACTTGTAAATATCCCCGGCACCCCGTCGGCTGCCGCTACGACTCTGGACGGTTACCCTTTAGCCAGGAAAGGGGAAGCCGGTCCTGCCATAGGGCTTGCCACGACTGCCTCTTTTATAGGGGGGGTCTTGGGCGTCTTGGCCGTGGCTGTTGCCACGCCCCTTTTGGCCCAGGTGGCGCTGAAATTCGGTTCTTGGGAATATTTCTTGTTGGCCGTCTTTGGTATAGTGATTTCCGGAAACCTCACTGCTGAGGATCTGCCCATAAAGGGATGGATCTCCGGCTTCATCGGACTGTTACTTTCCATGGTGGGACTCGAGGGGATCCATGCCTTTCCGCGCTTTTCTTACGGCAACGTGCAGCTTGCCGCGGGCATATCGCTGATACCGGCCCTCATAGGGCTTTTTGGCATAGCCGAGGTCCTTGCGGTTTTGAAAGACATCAAACCACGAAGGGTAGAAAGTCAGCTAAACCGCATAGTGCCAAAGATAGGAGAAGTGTTGAGTCATTGGAAGACAACCTTTAAAGCGGCCTTAGTAGGGATAGGGATAGGCCTAATCCCGGGAGTGGGTGAGGATGTGGCTGCCTGGGTGTCTTACGACGTGTGTAAGCGCACCAGTCCGGAAAAAGAGAAGTATGGCACCGGCTGCTATGAAGGACTTGTGGCGGCAGAAACGGCCAACAACGCCTGCATAGGGGGAGCTATAATACCGATGCTGGCCCTTGGTATACCGGGAAGCGGCGCGGCTGCGGTGCTTTTGGGCGGGATATGGCTTCACGGCATTCGCCCTGGTCCCATGATCTTTTTCGAATTCCCCACCTTTACCTATGAGCTCATCGGTCAGCTTATAGTGGCAAATGTGATGATGCTCATCTTAGGGCTTACGCTTACACGGTTTACCGTGCGCGTGTTGGAGATAAAGAAGGAGATTTTTATGCCCTTAGTGGTGGTGCTCTGCGTTATAGGAGGTTACGCCGTAAACATGCGCATCTTCGACGTTTATCTTATGCTCGGCTTCGGCTTGCTCGGTTATGCGCTGCGCATAGGCAAATTCCCGGCGGCGCCAATGACGCTTGGGATAATTTTAGGGCCCATGGCGGATGAGAACTTCAGGCGGGCGTTGAGCATAGCCGATGGCAGCCTGACTCCCTTTTTCACGAGGCCCATAAGCCTTGGGTTGGTTATTTTGATCGTGTTGTTGATGTTGAGCCAGAATAAAAAACTTATGGCAAAAATATTTAGAAGAGGGGTGTCGGCATGATAATCGATAAGTTTAAGCTCGACGGGAAAGTGGCGCTCGTTACGGGTGGAGCCAGAGGCTTGGGAAGGGGTATAGCTCAAGGGCTTGCCGAGGCAGGAGCAGACGTTGCGGTAGCGTCGCGCACGGTTGATGAGGGCAAGAAGGCCGCTGAGGAAATGGCTGCCCTGGGTAGAAGGACCCTTGCCGTACAAGCAGACGTCTCAAAGCTGCTGGAAGTTTATCGTCTGATCGACGAGGTCGTAAATCACTTCGGCCGCTTGGACATATTGGTGAACGCGGCTGGGTTCAACATAAGGAAACACTTCCTTGATTTCACCGAAGAGGATTACGAATCGCTGATGGCTGTCCAGCTCAAGGCGGTGTTTTTCGCCTCACAACGGGCGGCTAAGGTCATGAAAGAGCAGGGCGGAGGTAAGATCATAAACATAGGTTCCCTCACGTGCGTCGAATTCGCCGGGCCCAATATTGCGCTTTACGGCACGGCGAAAAGCGGCGTCTTAGGTTTGACGCGCGGAATGGCCAAAGACCTGGCACCGTATAATATAAACGTGAACGCCATAGGCCCGGGCTGGTTTAAAACTAAGATGACCGAGAGAGTGTTTCAAGACGAAGCCAACGTTCAAAGGATGCTATCGCGGCTTCCCTTGGGACGCTTCGGTGTGCCGGAAGATTTGGCAGGCGCTGCGGTGTTTTTAGCGTCTTCCGCGTCGGACTACATAACAGGACAGATCATCTTCGTAGACGGTGGCTGGCTCATAAATTAACAACTTATATGGCTGACTAACTATATCAGGCTTAACGAGCGAAGAAAGTGGAGATCGGGCGGAGCTTTTGGAAACATTGGCGAGCCGCCCACCTGTAAATGAGCCGGAGAAACTTCAGTTGTTGATCCAGGGAGTGGTCACTTTCACGGCAATGATGCTGTTTTATATCTTTGCTTAAAGTGCCCTTTCTCACAACCCCCCTGCGGTAATACTTGCCGCAGGGGGTTGTATTGTGTTGCTTTGAGGCAAAGCTAAGAGAGTAGAAGTAGCGGGTTTTGCACCAGTTCTTTGATCCTTTTTAGGAATTGCGCTCCCTGTGCGCCGTCGACGATTCGGTGGTCAAAGGTCAGAGAGAGCACCATGATAGGTCTTATAACCACCTCACCATCGATCGCTACAGGGCGATCTGTCATCGCGCCTACGCCGAGAATGGCGCACTGAGGGGGGTTTATGATGGGCGTGAAGTCCCTTACGTCGAACATGCCGAGGTTAGTTATCGTAAACGTGCCGCCGGATATGTCGTCCGGTGTGAGCCTCTGTCCTCTCGCCCTTTCGATCAGCTCTTCCGTTTCCACTGCTACTCGGAAGAGTCCTTTCTTATCTACGTTTTTAACTGCGGGTACTATGAGGCCGTCTTCCAGGGCTATGGCCAACCCGATGTTCACCTCGTCCTGAAGGATGACTTCATCGCCTTCAAGGCGGGTGTTGAGCATGGGAAATTCGACAAGGGCTTGAGCGCATATCTTCAGGAGAATGTGGTTGTAGGAAAGGCTTGCCCCCCTCTTTTTGAATTCATCTTTCAGTTCCTCTCGCAGCGACTTCAGGCCGGAGGCGTCCGCTTCGCTGTTCAGTGTGACCATGGGAGATGTGTGCCAGCTTTCGCTCATCCTCTGGGCTATTACCTTCCTCATCCCCACGAGGGGAATCCTCTTGGCAGGGGCTGCAGGTAGAGTTTCCTTAGGGCCTGCAACGGGCTTTGCAGCCTCTATCTTTTGTCTTTCTATATAATCTTCCACGTCTTTTTCTACAATTCTACCGCCGGGGCCTGTGCCCGTAACGAGCGATAGATCGATGCCGTGGTCTTTGGCGAGTTTTTTGGCTGCCGGGGAAGCTTTTATCACCTGCGTAGCTGGAGTTTGTGCGGCAACGGGTGCGGGTGGTGCTTTGGCTTCAACCCGAGTGGCGGGTGCAGCCTCAGCCGTTCCTTTCGGCATTAGGCTTGAAATATCCTCATCGACTTCAGCTATTATCGCTATAGGCGCAGTAACGGGCACCTTAGCGTCCGGTTCTATCAATATCTTTCGCAAGATCCCGCTTTCTGGAGCCTCCAGCTCGTAATTGATTTTATCTGTGGATACCTCGGCGATGATCTCTCCCTTTTCTACCCTTTCACCTTCCTTCTTATGCCATTTGGATACGGAGCCTTCCGTCATAGTCAGGCCCAATTTGGGCATTGTAACGACTGTAGCCATCGATTGATCATCCCTCCTTACGCTTAATGTTATTTGCCTTGAAATAGCCGCGCTGGACCGCCAGTTTCATCGTCTTTTCTATATTCACCACGCGAGGTCCTTGATCGCTCAACTGCACCGCAGCTGTTTGGTTCGGCAGGATCTCTACCTCCCTTTCCCCGTCGAGAGCCAATACTGCTGGAGCCGCTTCAAACTCGACCACGTCTCCTACTTCCATGACATCGAACGCGTCTACGTATACCGATCTCACGAACCCAGGAGCTACCGGCGCTGTTATTTCAATTTTGCCTTCTTCCATGTGGCTGCCCAAGCGTATATGAACCCCCTGATTTTGCGAAAGCCCCCCCTCGAGAAGGACGCCCCCTATGGAGGAAAGCCCTATATTGCTCGGTTTGGCCTGGGTCAAAGTGATTTCCTTTACCTTGCTCATGTCCCATATGGCTTTTGCGCCTACAAATATGTCGTCATAAAGCGCAACGTCGATCAGGGCCAAATCTGTGACTTGTCCGTCCAAGAGTATATCGAAGCGCTTTGTAGCTGAGGTGGCTTCAACGACGGAGACTGCTCCGGTGGCCAAAAAGCCGGCAGCCAAGCCCGCTATTGTGCTCTCCACCATGAAAGGAAAGACGTTGTTCGTGCCCGTGGAAATAGGCATAAAAGGAACGGCGGTGCTCCCCTTGGCCACGGCGCGGTTAGTGCCATCGCCCCCTAATACCACAATGCACTTTGCGCCTCTTTCCTCCAAAAGCCTCGCCGCACAAGTAGAATCGTTCTGGTTTCCTTCGCAGGGCATATCCAACGCTTCGACGTCCATGCGCAAGTGGACGCTGTCCAGGGCCCTTGGGACTATGTTGTAGTAGTCCGGCATATATAAGACCTCTTCTACTCCCGCAGCTTCAAGCCCGAGAAGGGCTCTCCGCACGATGTTTACCTTTTCTTGATTGTCGAACACCGAACCATAGGCCACGAGCCTGCGTATGTCCTTGCCCGAGGCCGGATTGGCGATTATCCCTACTTTAGACACGCTGGTTTGAGCTCCCTTTTAAGAAAAGATTTCGTCGCCGCTTTTGCCACCAAGGCCAGGATGGCTATCGAAACGCACCACGCCTACGGCAGCTTTGCCGTGCGTCACTTTAGCTACGCGAGCGGTTCCCTCGTGGCCAAAGCCACCGCACAGCTCTATCGCCACTACGCCTTCTTTTATCAGTTCCTTTGCCACACTTTCGGCCTCATCGTAGTTGTGGACTCCTATGGCTATTAACTCCAGAGAAGGTGTTTTTATGGAGGTGCGATGAACCTTAGGATCCGCTCCTTCTGCTACAAACATGAAAGCTGCTTTTAATGTCATGCTACCTCTCCTCATTTGTGGAATATTTTTAATTATACATCATGAGCTCGAGATGATACGCTTTATATCAATGTTCGACCGCGCCACCATCTACGTTTATGGCCTGTCCCGTGACGTGGTCCGAATAGATGAAAAATAATGTGAGCTTTGCCATGTCTTCCGGTGTTTGCTCTACCCCTTGAGGTATCATACTCTCTACACTTCGCTTAAAGGATTCTTCCCAGCTTTCGCCTGGCCTTCTCCACACTTCGGCTAAAAGGTCCCACATCTGAGTGCGCACTATACCTGGACAGATGGCGTTTACAGTGATGCCCGTTTGCGCAAGCTCCTTAGCCAGCGCATTCGTAAACCCTACGATGGCATGTTTCGAAGCACAATAGTGAGGCAATGTGGCAGTGCCTCTTTTGCCGGCGATAGAGGCCACGTTTATAATCCTGCCCCATCTCTTCTTTTTCATGTAAGGAATAGCGGCCTTAGAGCAGAGAAAAGTTCCCTTAGCGTTTACGTCCATCACGAGATCCCAGGCCTCTTCCTCGAGCTCTTCCGTAGTAGATATAGTGATAGCGCCGGCGTTGTTCACCAATATATCGATAGACCCCAGTTCTTCCACCGTACGCTTTATCATGGCTTGCACTTGATCGCTTTTGCTGACATCGGCGTTTATGGCTATGGCTTTACGCCCCAAAGCCTTTAAGTCTTCAACAACTTTTAAAGCTGCAGAGTAACCTTTTATTTCCTTAGTGCCATACTGATTTTTGGGACTGTCTAAGACTTCAGCGTCGGCTATAGCTACGTCAGCTCCTTCTTTTGCCAACATTAATGCAATACCTCTACCTATGCCCCTGCCTCCGCCTGTTACGAGTGCTACTTTGCCGTCAAGTTTCATAGGTAACCCCCCCTCCCTGCGATATTGCCTATGGATACGTAGCCTCAGGCGTCGGGAATTGCCACCCCTCTGGTTGATTATAGATCTCCACGATCGTGGCTAAATCGTCCCTCGTATCGAGATAGGTGTAGGTGAAACCAAACCACGTGCCACCTTGGATTAGGTTGATTCCCTTTTCTTTCGCCAGCTCCATCGTTTCGCTGTAGCTTCTTGTCCCCAAAGCGACGTGGTGGAGTCCCTCGCCGTGGACTTTTAAGAATTCCGCATATATGCTCTTTTCGTCCAATGGCTGTATGAGTTCCCACTGGACGTTGCCGATCTGTGCGAGCGCAAGCCGCATAATGTAATCTTCACGTTTGCCGCGCAAGATCATGTCTTTAACTGTGTTAGGGTCAAAGGTGTAGATGGACCAGGGGCCTATACCCCACTCATTCCAATATTTCTTCATGGATACCTCCAGGTCTTTAACTACCACGGCCACCTGAAGCACATCATTAAAGAGCCCTTCCTTAGTCATCTTTCTCTCCCCCTGTTCGCTTGGCAAAAAAGGGGGGCGGGAAGCGCCGCCCCCCCCTGATTTCTTACTCTTGAAGGAGCGCCTTGACGGCGGAAGTGATCTTCTCTTTGCTTGGCACGAAATCCTTTTCCAAGGGCGGACTGAACGGGACAGGCGTAAACGGTGCAGCAACTCGTTTTATGGGGGCGTCTAGGTAGTCGAACGCTTCTTCCGCTATCATGGCCGCTATCTCCGCTCCAGGACCGGCGAACTTCACCGCTTCGTGCACGATGACTGCCCTGTGCGTCTTCTTTATGGAGTTTATGATCGTCTCGTTATCGAGGGGCTGCAGCGTGCGCGGATCCACAACCTCCGCGCTGATCCCGTCCTTTTCCAGGTCGGCAGCGGCCTCTAATGCCCTGTGCACCATAGCCATGGTGGCTATTATCGTGACGTCTTTACCTTCTTTCTTCACATCTGCCTTGCCCAGGGGGATCGTATAAGGTTCTTCCGGCACATCTCCTTCGGCTCCGTATAGGAATTTGTGCTCTATGAATACCACCGGATTGTCATCCCTGATAGAGCTAATCAGAAGTCCTTTGGCGTCGTAGGGCATCGAAGGGGCCACCACCTTGAGGCCGGGAACGTGCATGAGCCAAGCCTCTAAGCACTGAGAGTGTTGAGCTGCCGCTGACCCCCCGGCACCGCAGGGCATCCTGAGGACCATGGGAACCTTCGCCTTGCCGCCGAACATGTACCTCATTTTGGCAGCCTGGTTAAAGATCTGGTCCATGGTAACGCCGATGAAGTCGATGAACATGAGTTCCGCTACTGGGCGCAGGCCGGTGGCTGCTGCACCTACAGAGGACCCTACGATGGCGCTTTCGGTAATGGGCGTATCGCGGACGCGATCGGGGCCGAATTCCTCTATTAAGCCTGCGGTGACGCCGAAGCAGCCGCCGAATACACCCACATCCTCACCGGTTACGTAAACTCTGGGATCGCGTCGCATCTCCTGACGGAGGGCCTCATTTATCGCCTTGAGCATCGTGAGTTTGCGCATCTATCTCACTCCCCTTATACGGCGTAGACGTCTTCCGTGATTTCTTCCGGAGAAGGCCATGGGCTCTCCTCGGCGAACTTCACGGCCTCGTCTATGAGTTTACCTATCTCGGCTTTTATGGTTTGTGCCTGATCCGGGGCGAGGATTCCCATCTTTGCAAGTTCATTCTCGAAGCGAGGGATCGGGTCTTTTTTCTTCCATTCCTCGACCTCTTCTTTGGGCCGGTAGACGGTGGGATCACCCTCGAAGTGACCGCGATAGCGGTAGGTCTTGCACTCCAAGAGCGTCGGTCCTTCGCCGGAGCGTGCGCGTTTTATCGCCTCGCCCGCAGCTTCATACACGGCCAAGACGTCGTTTCCGTCCACCACCACGCCCGGCACATTATAGGCTGCGGCCCTGGCTGCCACATCCGGCACGTTCATCGACTTTTTTTGGGACATGGATATGCCGTACATGTTGTTTTCGTTCACGAAGATGACGGGAAGCTTCCATATAGAGGCCAGGTTCAAGGCTTCGTGAAATGTCCCCTGGTTTGAAGCGCCGTCGCCAAAGAAACACACCGCCACCTGATCCGTGCCATTGTACTTGGCCGTGAGGCCGGCCCCGGTGGCGATTGGGAACCCCCCTCCCACGATGCCGTTGGCTCCCAAGATCCCAAGCTCTACGTCAGCTATGTGCATGGAACCGCCCTTACCTTTGCAGTATCCCGTCTTCCTGCCGAAAAGCTCAGCCATCATGAGTTTCAGGTCGCCGCCTTTGGAGATGAGGTGGCCGTGCCCTCTATGTGTGCTCGTGATGTAGTCATCCTTGCGCAGGTTCGCGCAGACGCCGGTTGCTGTCGCCTCTTCGCCCACATAGAGGTGCACGAAGCCGTAAATCTTGCCTGCGGCGAAATATTCGGCTACGCGCTCCTCGAAAAGGCGAATAGTAACCATGTTCCTGTACATCCACAACAGCTTTTCTTTTTCGATGGCCATTTAAATGCCTCCTTTCGCTTCGGTTTTTTGGAGGTTACATCGCGCGATTTGTGCCTCGCATCACCTCCTCGGCTGCTCGCTTTATGTTTTTGGATATGCCATGGGGAATAAATGACGCAATGGCCAACTCCTCAGCAATTTCAAAATTATTCTAACGCGACCTTGACAGGCCGTCAAGGATCGCGATATCATTTTCGCAATTTACAATGAAAAACTTTACAATAAAATTGGAGGGATGAAAGATGCATGTCAAGCGGTGCGGATTAGTAGTGGCGTTTGTGATGTTGGTGCTTTTTCTCTTAACTCCTGTTGTCATAGCCGAGGAAAAAACTGCCCCGGCGATGGAGCCGTGGTGGCCTTCGCGATACGGTCCTGACGACACCTTGGGGACGCTCAACGAAATAACCCCACAAAAGATCGCAGAAGCTGCCATGCTGGTCAAGAAGGGAAAGGTTATAGAACTGGGCACAGAGTACAGCGCCGAATCCCCGGGCTTCCCCCCGCGCTTCTGGCAGACTCAAGCATTGGCCCATAAGGTTATCAAGCCTTTGGGAGAGAACAAGTTTGTGTGGCTTGAGGAGCAGTTTGAAGGGTGTCCCGGCGTAGGAACTCAGATCGACGTGCCGAGTCATGTGGGCGTGGAATATGCCCCAGGCGACATACGCTTTTATAACGGCGCGAAGCTCGAGGATGTACTTGATACCAATAAGGCCTTGGTAAAAAAATACGGCATAGAGTCCATGCCGCCCGTGATAACGAGAGGAGTCCTCGTAGACATGGAATCCTATAAGGGCAGGAGGCTTGAGGCTGGAGAAGTGATCACTGTATCCGACATAGAAGGTTTTTTAAAACAGCACAAATTGGAGCTTAGACCGGGAGACGCGCTCCTCATAAACACAGGATGGATGTACTGGTACAAAGAGGACCCGAAAAAGTTTATATCTGGTGAACCAGGAATCGGTAAAGAGGTCGTGCCTTGGATGTACGAGAAGCGCATAGCCTTTATCGGCACTGATCAATGGTCTACAGAGGTCGTTCCGATGGAAGATCCCGACGAAGCCTGGCCAGTCCACTGTGAAACCATAGCCAAGCGCGGTTTTACCTGGGGGCAGGACCTCGTTTTGGATGGGCTTGCCAAGGATTGCGCTGAAGACGGCGTATATGAATTTATGTTCGTCTTCACGTTCCCCAAGATCACTGGCACTACGCAAGGGATAGGCAATCCGGTGGCTATTAAGTAATCGATCTGAAGCGCGTTAACGTGCAGCAAAGAGTGGGTAGTGGGTTGGTAGCGCAAAGACCGCCTACTACCCACTGACTTTGGACAGATGTTAAAATATGAGAAATTAAAAGTTGAGGGAGGAATCGACATGTCTAAGGTAACGATTCAGCAATTGCAGAAGATGAAGGCCGAGAAAGAAAAGATCTCAATGATTACCGCATACGATTATCCCACGGCGCGATTTGTGGACAAGGCTGGGATCGAGATCATCCTGGTGGGTGATTCGCTCGCCATGACTGTGATGGGGCTCGACTCGACCGTCCCTGTCACTATGGAGGAAATGATCCACCACACAAAGGCAGTTGTGCGCGGGGTGGAGAACTCTATGGTTATAGGAGATCTGCCCTTCGGTTCGTATAACCAGTCGAAGGAACAGGCCATTGCAAATGCGACCCGCCTCATGAAAGAAGGGGGTTGTGATGCAGTAAAACTCGAGGGGGGCGTGGAGATGGCTGAAATTACCAAGGCCATCGTCAATGCCGGCATACCCGTAATGGGACACATTGGCCTAACGCCTCAAACCATATCAAAGCTCGGGGGTTTCAAAGTGCAGGGCAAAGGGGCACAGGAGGCCGAAAAACTCTTAAAAAGCGCCCTAACCCTCCAGGAAGCCGGGATATTTTCCATAGTGCTCGAGTGTGTGCCCGAGGAGGTAGGACGGCTCATCACAGAAAAGCTTTCGATCCCCACGATAGGGATAGGGGGTGGTAGGTATTGTGACGGCCAGGTCCTCGTCTTCCACGACACGCTTGGGCTCTTCGAAAAGTTCCTGCCAAAGTTCGTGAAGCGCTATCGTAATTTAGGGGAGGAGATCGTAAAAGCTCTGGAAGAGTACAAGCAGGAGGTCAAGGAGGAAAAGTTTCCTGGGCCTGAACATGTCTTCGGCGGCGTAACTGAAGAGGAATTGAAGCGTTTGTATTAGTGAGGTTTTGTAATTCATTACAGAGAAAGGGAGTGGCCACGTTGAAGGTAGCGGTTGTAGGAGCTGGAGCTATGGGAAGCCTCTTCGGTGGGAGCCTTGCTGCTTCTGGCCATGAGGTCTGGCTAATTGACGTTTGGAAAGAGCATGTGGAAGCGATAAACAAAAATGGCCTCCTTATAGAGGAGGTCGGTGGCCGAGAACGCCTCATCAAGGATATCAAGGCGACAACGGACCCTCGCGAGGTTGGCACTGTAGACCTCGTCTTGATTTTCGTGAAGTCCGCCCTTACGGAGGAAGCGACGCGCAACGCCCTGCCGCTCTTCGGTAGAAGCACTACGGCCATAACGCTTCAAAACGGCCTGGGCAATGTGGAAAAGATCGCCTCTGTCGTGGGCGAAGAAAGAGTAACGGCCGGTGTCACATCTCACGGCTCTACCATGCTCGGCCCCGGTAGAATCAGGCACGCTGGCGTCGGCGAGACGCTCGTTGGAGAGCTTGACGGGCGCGTTACCGATAGAATAAAGCGCATAGCCGATGCATTAAACTCAGCAGGTATAGAGACAAAGGTGACCGACAACATACAAGGCGCTATATGGGGAAAGCTCATCGTGAATGTGGGAATAAATCCCCTGACTGCACTCACCGGCCTTTTAAACGGCCAGCTCCTTGATTTTAAGGAGACGGAAGAGTTGCTGGAAATGGTTGTCGAGGAGGCTGTGGAAGTAGCCAAGAAGAAAGGCATTAGCCTGACCTACGATAACCCCGTCTCTCATGTAAAGGAGGTATGTCGCCTGACGGCTGCGAATAAATCATCGATGCTCCAGGATGTAATGAATAAGCGTCGCACGGAGATAGATGTAATAAATGGTGCCATAGTGAAGGAAGGCGAGAAAGTAGGTGTATCCACGCCTGCCAATAAGGTCGTGACGAACCTGATATCCGTGATTCAGCAGAACTATAAATAGAGCGAATTAGGGAAGGAGGCAGATCACAGTGGCGCAGGTTAGGGAAGATCCGCGTTATGGTCAGGCCAGAAAGGAGGCGCTTTACACGATAGCTCTGGCCGCGGCGAACTTCATTTGGTGGTACGCTTTTGCTTACGGGCTGGGTTCTCGTCCCGTGGAGGAGTATACCTATGTATGGGGTTTGCCTTCCTGGTTTTTCTGGAGCTGCGTGGTGGGTTTTTTGGTATTTTCCTTTGCGGCGTGGATAATGGTCGCCACGTGCTTCAAAGATATCCCTCTGGAAGGGCATCCAGAAGAAGCGCCCTCTCAAAGGGTACCAGGAAAGGGGGTTTAGACTGTGGCGCGCTTCGAGTTATTGTTACCCATGATCCTATATCTGGCGGTTGTCTATGGCCTTGCCGTTTATAGCAGTAGAGTGATGACCAAGTCGAAAGTTGGATTTGTAGAGGAGTATTTTTTGGGCAACAGGGCCATGGGGGGGTTTGTTTTGGCCATGACCTTGGTTGCCACTTACACCAGCGCCAGCAGTTTTGTTGGAGGTCCTGGGGTGGCGTATAACGTCGGCCTGGGATGGGTGCTTTTGGCCATGGTCCAAGTCCCTGTGGCTTATTTCACGCTGGGTGTGTTAGGGAAGAAGTTTGCCATAGTGGCTAGAAAGATAAAAGCCGTGACGGTGACCGATTTTCTCAGGGCCCGCTATGAAAGCCCGGCCGTTGTAATTATAGCTTCCGTGGGAGTGATCATTTTTCTCGTCGCTGCGATGGTGGCCCAGTTCATCGGTGGGGCCAGGGTTTTTGAGGCTGTTACGGGATTTCCCTATGAGATAGGTCTCATTGTCTTCGCTGTAACGGTGATCATATACACCACAGTGGGCGGATTTAGGGCCGTGGTCTTGACGGATGCCGTTCAAGGTGTTGTCATGACCTTAGGCACGGCTGCGATACTCTGGGGTATAATCCATTTTGGAGGAGGTATGTCTTCCATAGTGGAGCAAATCAAAGCTGTAGACCCGGCGCTCCTCACCCCTTTTGGGCCGAATAATGCCGTGGCCAAGCCTTTCGTCCTGTCATTTTGGATCCTCGTGGGCTTTGCGACGGTTGGCCTTCCCTATACAGCGGTGCGTTGTATGGGCTACAGGGATTCACGCTCCATGCATCAGGCTATAGTGATAGGCACATTTGTAGTAGGATTTCTGATGCTTGGCATGCATTTATCCGGGGCTCTCTCGAGGGCTATAGACCCCAACATAAAAGGAGCAGATATTGTCATTCCGACCATTACGATAAAGGTGCTACCTCCTTTTTTGGCCGGTATATTCTTGGCCGGTCCGTTGGCGGCGATCATGTCTACCATCGACTCGCAGTTAATATTGGCCTCGTCGGCCATAGTGAAGGATATTTACCTAAACTACGTCAACCCGGGGGCTATTGATAACCCAAAAAGGGAGAGAGGTCTAAAGCGCCTGAGCTTTCTCACGACAGCGATCATGGGGATCATCGTCTTTGCGATCTCCTTTAAGCCGCCCAGCATCATTGTATGGATAAACCTCTTCGCCTTAGGAGGGCTCGAATCGGTCTTTTTGTGGCCTATCATTCTCGGCCTTTATTGGAAGAGAGCGAACGCTCCTGGGGCCCTTGCTTCTATGGTCGTGGGGTTAGTCTCCTTTCTCCTTTTGAGCAATTATGTGGGGCGGCTGTGGGGGATGCACGTAATCGTCCCGTCTCTTCTCATCGCGCTTGTTGCCTTCGTCGTCGTGGCTAATTTGACGCCTCCTCCGCCTCAAGAAGCTATACGCAGAATCTGGGAGTGATGTGTGTGCGGGTAACAGTGCGCCTGAAAGGGCAACTGTGTTGGTACGATAAAGAGAGGCGCAAAGAGGTAACCTTAGAGGCTCCTTCTTTGACCGTGCGGACGATCTTACAAGAACTGGGCATACCCGAATCGGAGCTCTACATGGCGACTGTCGATGGAATAAAGGTAAGCCTCGATCAACCCCTGAAAGATGAGGCGACGGTGGAACTACTGCCGGCTATAGGTGGAGGTTAGCGCTTAGCGTGCGGTCAGTCGGCCTCTTGTTGCCTCATTGTGCGGCGCCCTCGGGGAAAGAGCGGAGGAAGAGTGCTTTCTGGGAAGTCGCCCAGCGCTTTGCCCGCCGCAGTGCGGAGGAAGTTGTCGACCCACCAGAATATGTCTTCCTGCGTTATGTTTCTCCGTAACAGCCTCATGCGCCTTCTCCTCTGAGAAAGGGGCATAGTGAGGGCGCGATATAGGGCGTCCGCTACGCCTTCGATGTCATAAGGGTTTACCAGCAGGGCGCCGCCTCCTAATTGTGAAGCGGCGCCTGCAAATTCGCTCAAGATCAATACCCCCGGATCTTCTACTTGACAAGCACAATATTCCTTACACACAAGGTTCATGCCGTCCTTCAGTGGGGTTACAAGCGCTACGTCGGCAGCTCTGTAGTGCGCCACCAGCTCATCCCTCGGTATGGATTGATAGCGGTAGACTATAGGTACCCATCCACCCTGGGTGAACTCTCCGTTTATCTGCCCCACGAGGGCGTCTATCTCCCCCTTGAGGGCACCGTAAGCGGGCACACGTTCGCGGCTGGGCACCACAATCTGTACCAACGTTATACTTCCTCGAAGTTCTGGGTATCGCCTTAAGGCGAGGCGGAAGGCGTTTAGCCTCTCCGGAATCCCCTTTGTGTAATCGAGCCTATCTACTCCGATTATCAAATGCTCGCAGTGATATATCTCTTTCAGCTGTTTTGCCTGTGCGGCTACATCCGATTGCTTGGCCTGCCTGGAGAAACCCTTGAAATCGATGGATATGGGTAGATGTGCCACGTTCGCCGTATACCCCATGGACGTGACTTTGATAGCAGGACCTCTGCCCGATACAGTCGTCCTGCGGTCCAAGGCTCTCAAAGATCCGAGGAAATTCCTGCGATCTCTCAACGTTTGGAAGGCTATGAGGTCATTTTGCAATAGCATCCGCAGTAACTGTTCGCGCCAGGGAAGTTTTAGGAAAAGGTCTGGGGGAGGAAATGGTATGTGGAGGAAAAAGGCGTACCGCCTCTTTACCCCTGTTTCCTTGAGAGCCGCAGAGAGCCCCATGAGGTGGTAGTCATGAATCCATACCAAATCATCCTCTTGTGTATGCCTTGCCACCACCCTGGCATACTTCGCATTCACCGCTACATAGCTTCTCCAATAAGCGGGGTCGAAACGGCACCTCGTTTGCAAGTCGTGGAAGAGAGGCCAGAGCACCTCGTTCGCAAAGCCGTAATAAAATTGGTCCGCTTCTTCGTCGGAAAGGAGTACAGGATACAGACGGAAACCCCACTCCTCGGAGGCTGGCCCCAGTATAGTGCGCAATTGACGTATGCTCAATGTCTCCGTGGTGCCAAGCCACCCTATCCAAATTCCGCCGCGATCCTTCAGTATTGGCGTTAAGGCTGTCACTAACCCCCCGGAACCGGGTTTAAGCCTCTGAGAGTTGTCGTCCTTTTCTAAGACTACAGGAAGCCTGTTTGAAACCACTACAAGGCGCGGTTCTTTTGCCATACGCATCAACTCGCTTTATGCACTATAGTTTATATAAACCTATATTAATTTTAAATAACAAAATTATGATCTATTCCTTGCTATTTAAATAATTAAGTTAGCATTATAATAGACCTCCATAATCTACTTCAATATCACCATCGATTTTTCTATAATAAATAATCTTGACGTCTATGTGTTCTGGCAAGGATGCTTTAGCGCTATAAGTATGTGGTTTTATAGATACAGGGATTTCTCCGATGTAGCCATCGATTCCTTTTGCTTCTTCATCAGCCTCGGATAGTCGATAGCTGGTTTTCTTTATCTCGGCACCTTTCTTTAGTATCGCTTCTTGAAATCGTAGGCCTACAAAAGTTTTCACAATCACTAAATCCTTTACCCATTGTTCAACCATCGTTTGGTCGATTTTATTCAAAGAATTTTTAAATTCTTCCAGTTTTTGCAGTATTTTTTCTGTTGCGTTTTTAATCGCTTCTGGTTTTTTCTTTAAATACCATTCTTCTCATTCAGACAACGTCTTTCCTTCAAATTCATTGATAAGTTCGCTCATTTGGCCAACTACCTTTGGGCGTGTTCCTTGCGCATATTTACTTCATGTTATCAAATCATAAACTAATCTTGCTTTGTAAGCAGCCAAATCAGAAGGTAGCGCATCTTTATCCGAAAGTTTTTTATAGCTTTTATTGTGAATCCTCTCTTGAAAAGCAAAAGCACTCAATGAACAATTCGCGATAATAAAACAAAGTGCCTCTTTGTGATCAAAGCCGTTTTTCAAAAGCAATCTGAAAACACTGTCAAAAGTATAAAGCTCATATACAATATATAATCCATTACGGTCTTTTGGAAATTTTTCCAGAAAGTCTAAACTGCTTTCTTCTCTCATTTAAATCATCTCTTCAAATTTGTAATGGTATCTGCAGTTGTTCCCTTCTTAAGTGTAAATATAACTCTAAGTAGCCTAAAACTCGGGAGCCTAAAGTTGTTAAGACCATTCTATCATACTTGGATTTAGAAAGCCTCATCCTTTCTACCAATTCAAGCTCCTCACACTGATTACAGGTAAATAAGAGAAGTTTTCTTATAGTAGTCCACCTGTAGCTCTTACCAAATAAAAAGTTAATAAATTTCAATTTCTCTTTATCCTCAGATATGCCAGAGTTGGGCAGCCAATCGCCATTTGTGAGATGCACGAATCTAAGAAAATAGTATATGTTTACTTTACTTTTTGTAAAAACCCCATTGGTTAAAACTTCTAACAAAATTCTTTTTTGCTCTGTGCTTAAATCTGGCATACTAGCTCTTGACTTAATTATTTCAGCATTATAATTATCTCTAAACCTCTTGCCATAATCTGTTAATCCTGCCATCCCATTTTGTTTTTCTTCTATTAATTCAAAATATTTTGTTAAAGATGTATATACTCCAAAACTTGTTCTGGATTTGAAAATATTTCTTACGTCAGTAATGGATAGCTCGTCAGCGTTTTTATCGTAGAAGGGTTTAATGACTTTATTGAGCCAGCGGAGATAGACGACATCCATAGCCACAGGTGGGCCGAGATGTATCCCCGTGCTTTTACTGAGTTCCTCTAAACATTTTTTGTATAGTTTCTGAATATCTAAAATAGAATAAGTCCTTAATACGATATCTAATTTCTCACAAAAATCATGCAATGGCTTTATAAACTTTGGAGAAGTATTTTCTTCATCAAATAAAATAATAAATTTTACAGGCTTTTGTGTGACAAAATCTATATCTTTGTATCTCGTTACTTGTTCGAGACAATACTCAAATTTTGCTTTATTATTTATTCCCGTCTCAAGTTCTACGACCAATATTTCACTTTTTGTTTCAAAAGCAAAATCTATTCTACCTTGTTCGGTGGTGTAATTCTCCCCAAGTTTTCTTTCCAGCTCAAAACCGAGTTTTTCCTGTAAGTATTCAGGTCTCCTTAGCAAAACCCATTGAACAAGGCTTTCATTCATACTGTCATGCCTTCTTCCGGGAACATGGCCAAATGTTTGTTTTGTTTTTCACCAGGGAAGTTCCAATGCTCGTAAAAATATTGATTCCATTCTTCTTGCGTCAACTTTGATTGCTCTTTAATGTCATTGTTGACCGTTGGAGCAGCTTCATATTTTTTGAAAATTAAAATAAACTCGTAATCCAGTTTAATGATTCCGTTTCTGGGGTAAGGAAACGACCCCATTACTGTCGCTCCTCCGGTTGTGTGACATGTGGTAACCTTTTGCCAAATAATGGCTCCCATATAGTCAAAACCGGCACTCTCACAAAATTTAATTATCTCTGTTCTTATAGGAATGACTTTGTATCTTCCATAGTAAACTGACCTGGCAAATTGATCGCCTATGTTGATACACAAGCGACAACCTTTATGTAGAACCCTGTGACATTCATTCCAGACCAAATTGAGATTGTTAATGTACTCCTCATAAGTATCATTGAAGCCAATCTGCTTCTCGTTTCCATAATCTTTTAATTGCCAATATGGCGGAGATGTAATGACAAGATGAACAGATTCGTCGGCTACTTCATCCATGCACCTTGAGTCGCCAATAATTATTTTATGCAACGTCTTCAGATTGTGATCACCTCAAATGCCTTATAATATTTTCCATGGCAACTGTGTAATTCCCAAAGGTAGCTATGCTCAATATTTTACCACCCTTCTTCGATTCGTTTCTATAGTTTATTCATGCTGTATGCTAAACATATCGAGAAAAATTCCCGGGGTTTTAACTGCGCGCATCGATCCAAGCAGTTCAAAAAGGAGAGGAACTCTTTGGGCGGGACGAGTCAGGTATCAGCCTTTGTAGGGTGCTATGCGCGCCGCACAGGTGCCGACAGCCCTTTTCAAACTTACCGAGTTATGAGCATTGGTAAATGAAGCATCGGTGACAGACCAAACCGCAAATGCATATCCCGTCAAGGCACGTCGGGCATCATGCGCGCAATCGATACAATGTTTATTGCCATGCAGAGCAGCAATCAGCGACCACGAAAGTTCAAAGCCCATGACAAACAATGTTGCTATGCGTTCCTGTATGTGCTATATAATATACCTTATTCGTAAGCAAACAAACGGGTTGCACCGAATTTTGCCCACATATGTTGACGTGTATGCAAATTGTTGGTGATTGAGCATGCAGATTGACTGCTAAGGGCTACATGTTGCCATTAGATAAGTCATAATTCACAAGCAGGAGGAGGTTTTGCGTATTATGGCAGATGTGCTCATTCGTAATGGCTTAGTGGTAGACGGCACAGGGGGGCAGGGATATAGAGCCGATGTGGTTGTGCAAGAGGATAAGATTGTCGAAATTGGAGCGAGGCTTAGCACACCTGCGAAAAGAACGATCGATGCCGATGGACTCGTAGTAGCGCCTGGTTTTATCGACATACACTCGCACAGCGATGGCAGTATTTTTGCCCATCCTTTATCCGAAAGCAAGATCCTTCAAGGAGTCACCAGCGAGGTGGTGGGAAACTGTGGGATAAGTGCGTTTCCGGTAGCGCCAGCCCATATAGAGGAACTTGTAGGTTACCTCAAGATGCACGAGTTTCTGTTTTCGTCAGAAAACATCACTTGGACAGATTTTAAAGATTATGCGCATATTTTAGAAAAGCGCGGGCTGGGGCTTAATTTTTTGCCTTTGGTTGGACACGGTGCTCTGCGCGGTGCAGTTATGGGGTTTGAGGACAGAGAGCCTACCGCTGATGAACTTGCAAGCATGGAAGGGCTGCTTGCTCAAATGCTGGATCAAGGCGCATGGGGGATGTCAACGGGGTTGATTTACCCGCCGGGCAGCTTTGCTAAAACCGATGAACTTGTCGCCCTTTCTCGCGTATTGGCCCATTATGACGCTTTATACTCAAGCCACATCCGCGGCGAAAGCTCCACGTTGCTTAAGGCTTTAGATGAAGCTATTTATATCGGGGCAAATAGCGGTGCCAAGGTTGAGGTTTCTCACCTTAAAGCTATGGGTAGGCCGCAATGGGGACAGGGGAAGGAGTGTTTGGCGCGCTTAGCCAAAGCGCGCGAACAAGGCGTCGATATCGGCGCCGATCAATATCCCTATGAGGCATCCAGCACTTCCCTGACGGCATTGATACCTCAATGGGCACATTCCGGTGGCGCAAGGGAACTATTAAAGCGTTTGAATGCACCAGAACTAAGAGAAAGACTAGAAGCAGAGATCCAGCGTGAAATGACGATGCGCGGAGGTCCCGAGCGAGTCCTCATCGCTGGTGTGGGTTCAGCGAAAAACGCAAACCTATCAGGACAAACCTTAGAACAGATTGCTAAACTCTGGGGTGTCAGTCCAGCAGTCGCAGTGATACAGCTTCTTGTAGAAGAGGAAGCAGCTGTGGGGGCTGTTTACTTTTCCATGGCTACAGAAGATGTAGAGGCTATCTTGGCCGATAGGCAAGTGGCAGTGGGTTCAGATGGTCGTGGCATGAATGTCGAAACAGATGCCGGTAAAGCTACTCATCCGCGTTCTTATGGGACCTTTGTTAGAGTTTTGGGCCGCTATGTTCGAGAGAAAAAACTCTTAACTCTGGAAACGGCGGTTAATAAAATGACTGGTTTACCAGCTCTCCGCCTTAACCTCAGTGATCGTGGCCATCTCAAGCCTGGATCGGCTGCAGACATAACCATATTTGACCCAGCCAAAGTCATCGATGTGGCAGATTTCGTCAACCCGCATCAGTATGCCAGAGGTGTTGAATATGTCTTCGTAAATGGCTCTCTGGCGGTTGTATCGGGCCGTCTGACAGGCGATATGGCAGGGCGAGTCTTGCGTAAACGATCATAGCAACAAGCTTATTTTTGGTAAGCGTGTCTTATTGAGCGGTTGTCAAGTCTTGTAATTGCCTTACGACATGAATCTTTAACTCCGTTATTCATGCTCGGTCAACTGTCTTTGGTCAGCCGAAGTATAAATTTAAAATGGGAGGTTATGAAGTTATGGCAGAAAACAGCTTTAATATTTGGCTTGGACTCTTAGGGCTTTTACCTCTTGCAGTCTATATAGTTCTTGTCTTTAGAGACTGGGAACCGCTCCCGGCCACATTGGTGTGTGTATTGATTGGTGCGGTAATAACACATCAGTCTTTAATATCTTTTGGAGATGTAATAGCAAAGTCTATGGGCTCGTTTTTGGCTTTGGTTGGCCTAATTATAATGTTAGGGCGCGGCCTCGGCGAAGTGCTCACGGAGACCAAAGTAGCTCACACACTGGTGCATGGAATCATTTACAGTGTAGGAGTTAACACCAAGAAGAAATTGATGTTGGGCATTATGATAGCTGATATGGTAGTAGTTGCGTTACTAGGGACTATGGCAGGCGGCGTTGCTATTATCGCGCCAATAGTGTTACCCATTGCGGCAGAGGTAGGACTTTCTAGCAGCACAGTAGCCATCCTTTTTCAAGCGGTAGCAGAAACGGCGCTTATACTTGGCCCCTTTACTCCACCCGTAGTGGCGCTCCTTGGCTTTACCAAGCTCTCTTATCTTGATATGCTTCTTAAAGTGGCTATCCCTATCTCTTTAATAACGTTAATCCCTACATGGTTTATGGTGCAGCGCATTCAGCGTGAGACCGAAGAGAAGGCCGCTTATCCGCGGCAGGAAGGCGTAACCAAATTCATCCCGACACCTACAAGTCGTCGAGCTACTTTGACTTTCGGCCTCCTTTTCTCTGTAGCTATAGTCTATGGCATAATGGTTAAAGCTTCTACATCTTATGTCATCGTAATAATGTTGGGATTAGCGTTAGCGACAGGCTTTGTTGGCGGATTAAACCTCGATCATATCTTAAAAGTTTTTGTAAGGGGCATGGCAGGCAATGTAGGCATGTTTTTCCTTTTTGTGTTGCTTGAACCCTTCATTAACTTTATCGTTCAGGCCGGCGGTTTTGCCGCACTAGCTCAGCTCTTTAGGCCACTTATCGAGATAGGTGGCAGATCCATTGTCGTTATTTTAGGCGGTATTACTGGTGCTTTTGGTATTTCTGGAGCGGTAGTAGGGGAGTTAAAGACTCTCCATGAGATGTTTCTTCCTTTACTCTCTGAATACAATGTCTCTATGACTGCTTGGGCAGTAGCACTGATAGTTGCTACCCGTGTGACCAACTTTATTTACCCGGGCGGCAACATGTTTAGTTGTCTAGGTTTTGCGGGCTCGCGCGATGTAAAGTCTGTCATCAAAAACGGTGTCGTAATTGCGATTTGCCAGACGGTTTTTCTTATTTTTTACGCCATTCTTTTTGCTTAAGCTGTCGGTATGCGGTAAGTGCGTAAGCCGTGATCCGGTAATTCAAGTAGGTAGTTACTTTGGGTGATTATCTGCACGTCGACACCCGTAGGGCGCTATGTGCGCCGCGCAGGTGTCGACAACCCTTTTCAAACTTCCAAGGCAGGAGCAGAGTGATAAGTGAAGCATTAAGACCAAACCGCAAATGTGTCCTGTCAAGACGTACCGGGTACTATGTGCATAATTGATAGATGTTTATTGCTTGCAGAGCGACAATCGGCGATAACAAAGGCTCAGTGTCCAGGATGCAACAGTGTTGCTATGCGTGGTTTTGAGTTACGGAATATTCAGCTTATCTTTGATGGTTCTCACATCGTCGTAAATTCTTCCAATTGCGTAAAGCACTATGCCATTTATGATGATGGCAATTCCTGATGGAATCGTTACCACCGGAAGCATTATTAATACCCCAATTATTATGCCTATGATCCCAAATATTCTTAGCATTTTCCCCACGAGAAACCCCCCTCAATTCAGATGTATAACTAAAAACATTAGAAAACCAGTACGTTTCAAGAAATAAGACAAACAAGAGCATTAATATCTGCATAAAAAAATGAATATACTGTGCTTTGAGTGTTAACCTATCCTGCATTATTTAGTTTCGAGTATTCTATAAAATGCAAACCAGTCAACTCAGATACCATAAATGTGAATATAACACCTGTGCCTGGCTCTTGAAGCTTGTCTTCCTCGACAATGGCGTCATAAATTGGTTTATATTCTCCTACGTCACTAAGTATGAGAATTATTTCTTTAGAAGCCTCGATGCGTAGATTGAGAAATTTTAATGCCTCTGCTTGCCCCGTGCCTCTTCCGTAAAGAATTGTGGCTCCTTTTGCGCCCGTTTTTTTGGCTCTTTCTACAATTTTATCAGCTTTACCTCTTTCAACAATAGCAACAATACATTTGGCTTCCATGATACTTTATCTCCTTAATCATTTATGTTATTCATATTTTTGTCAATATTCCTAAAGTTAATACCGATATTACAGCTCCAATTGAGGTGAGTCCCACTATACCAAACCCATATGCTAATGGATCTACGTTTTCGAGTACCTTTGCTAAGCCAATTGCTAAAGCCATATTTATAGGAATATTGACGGGACCAGTAGTAGCGCTAGCTGAATCCGTTGCTATTGATACAAATTCTTCTGGTGCAAAAAGGGTTAATATGAGGATTAATAAAAGTAAAAATGTGACAATTTTTATGTAAGATGTACTATTTAAGATTTTATATATGCCTATGCCCATTCCAGCGCCGAATCCGATAGCTACGGAGTGAATTAAAGTCATGTGCGGTATAGCTCCAATGGTTATCTCTTCTACTTCTAAAGCCAATGTCTTTAAGGCTGGTTCAACTAAAGTTCCAAAGTATCCTATGGCGAATGCTGCTGCTATTATCAACCATTTGTTATTTAAAATAATTATACTTCCACCTACAGAATCTCCAAGCGGGTGAAGGCTCATTAAGACACCTTTTAAGAAGAAATGTAGACCAAATATGCATAATAAAATTCCAAAAATGAATTCCTTAACATTTTTGATTGGTTTTTTCAGTATAACCACCTGAAAAAAGACAAGTATTATAGCCAATGGAAGCACGCTTCTTGTGGTTTCCCATAAATCTTTTAAATTCATCAAAACTCTCATATAATATGATAACCTCCTGTTGCTTGTGCGGTTGATATACTATACGATCAACCCATATTGCTTACGCGGCACAGACCAGAAGACGGAGGCAAGAAGCCGTTATCTGGATGCCGCAATCCATCGGTCTAAGAAAGAAAGCAGCTCCTCTGGGGGGATTATCCACACGTCGGCAATTGTGGGGCGCCATTCTCCTCGCACGAGGGCCGATAATCCCTTCCCCTTTATGGCGGAGAAAGCGTCCTCATCGGTGAGGTCGTCGCCGAGATAAGCCATGGCAGCATCTCCTTCTTCTGCAATTATGGTCTCTATGGCCATCGCTTTGGTGCAGGAAAGAATTCTCAATTCAAGCCCGCCGTCGAAGGGCATGAGCCCGAGCCCGCAATCACACAGAGTATCGAGCAATTCTTTAAGCTGATAGCCTATATCATAGCTGAGGCCGCGCAGATGAAATGCCACAGAGAGCGGTTTTTTCTCCACGCGCCTTTCCGGAAGGAGGGCGAGTGCAATCTCACTCGCCCTCTCCAACGCTGCCCTCTGCGCAGATGTTAAAGGAAGGGTGTGGAGTTCACCCGAAGGCAGGAACCTCTCTCCGCCGTGGCATCCCCAGACCTCGAGCGGCGGATCTGTCGGCAAAAATCGCAGGATCTCCCTTGCGCTTCTGCCCGTAACGATGACGACGCGCGTATCGCTCTGTCTTATTGCGCTCAGGCGCTCTATTACGCCGGGATATGGGAAAGCCTCGTCGCGGTCCTCGACAAAGGGAGCGAGCGTTCCGTCGTAATCGGAGAGCAGCGCACGCCTTTTGGCCTCAGAGAGCTTCTTCCAAAAATCCTCCATCGGTTTCAGCTAAACCACCACCTCAAGCCTGGAAACCTCCCCTTCTTTAAGGCTCATCATGAGCGCTAGGTAGTTCCGCACCTGTTGTGTGATCAAGAAATTGTCCTTCACAAAATTGTGGGCATTTTGCCCCATGCGCCTGGCTTTTTCATGGTGGTGGAGGAGATAGCGTATTCGCAGCGCGGCGCCCTCAGGCGTGCGCACGCGGAAGCCGTTGAAGCGGTCTATCACCTGGAGGCGTATCCCGCCTATGTCTCCTCCGACGACCGGTTTGTATTTCCACAGGGCCTCGGTCACCGTTAGACCAAACCCCTCGCGCAGTGACTTTTGAAGCACGACCTCTGCCGCTCGCTGGAGGGCGTTTATCGTGCGGTTGGCAGTGGGGGGCAGTTCCAGTATGTGTATGTCAGGGTCATCCTTGGCTGCCTCGAGCACTTCGCCCAAGACTACCCCTCCCTCAGGGTCATCGGAGGCGCCGCCGCCCGCCAATACCAACTGCACGCTCTCCTGAAAACTTTTTACGATTTTATAGGCCTCTATTACGCCCAAGGGGTCTTTGAAGCGATCGAAGCGCGAGACCTGCAAAATGAGTGGTTTTTTGCGATCTAAATTGAAACGATCAAAAACGGCCTCAATCTCTTCTTTAGGGAGATCTATATTTTTTTCGCTCAGAGGATCGATACTGGGTGTGATTAAGTACTGCGGGTGGGGTAACGCTTGGGCGAACTGAGCCAACGAAAAGATGCTGGCATCATATCTTGAGACAGTCCTCTCAAGGCGCCGCCATACCGACGGTTGGGGGATGCTTACGTCTATATGGCAACGCCAGATCCACTTTGCGCTCCTCTGTGGAAAGTGGTTTATGAGTGCCGCCGGCTGAGGGTCATGGATGAATACAAAGTCGGCATCCTTGAGTTTATTTTCCAGCATTTCGGCATTGGCGCGATTCGTCTCTTCATAGACTTTCCACATAGGCTCCGAAAGGGTAACGGGTGCGCCCTGAAGGGCGTTATGGATATTTTTGGTAGTTACGAAGAAATCGGATTTTCCTTCTATTATTTCCCATTCCACATCGAGCCCCAATTCCCTCTGTAACGGCACGATGCGATTGAGCAGCTCAGCTACGCCTCCTCCGCTTCTGGTGGAATTGACGTGCACGACACGCGCCCCGTGCAACCCCTTGGCCAGCGCCCGCATGTGTCTTATCTCTTGCTCTCCAACGACCCCGGCGTATTGCGAAAGTAGATCGCTCAAAATGCGCTCCCTCCTTGTGTCATGCTTTCGTTCAAGGCCTTTACGATCAAGTCGCGCAATTCGGATAGTGAAAACAAGTAGGGATCTATCATGGAGATCTTCTTGCGCGCCTCGGCCGTTTCGTCGCCAAATTGCTCAAGCCAGTAGCTGAAGTCGTCGCAGCAGATCGGACTTCTTCTCTGTGCGTCAATGAAATGATAGAATATGCTGCCGGTGGGTGCTTGAGCGACGGCAGGCGCGAGGTCTTTGGGCTGCATAATGCGAATCCCTGAGTTAAATATGATCATCTGTGCCTTCAAAAATACGAATTCCGTCTCCCCCTTGGCCCAGGTGAGGAAGTCTCCCTGGACCAGGCGCTCGTCTAAGATGTCCAGGAGCCTGTTTTTTAGCGCATTCAGGTCTTCGTAATGGGATGGGTTTATTACGCTAAGCCGTTCGGCCAATGCTTGGTCACGCAAGCTCCTGTCCACCCATGTGGCGAAGTCGTTGTCGTACTCGGATTCGCTCAAGTAAGGGCGCAGCATCCATCCCCAAAAATGATACAAAAGGCTTCCGTCGGGCGCCTCTTTGAGAGCGTCTCTGAGCTCCCTCATAGTCTGCGCCCTCAAACCCGTGCTTACCATTACTATCTCGCAGTCCTTAAGTTCAAAAGGCTCTATAGAAGAAATCATTTGAAAGTTGCCCCTGCCTTTCGGCTGAGGCTGCCCCCTTTCTGTTTTATGCTGAGTTGCGTTATTTCCCCACACAAAAGCGGGAGAATATAGCCTCAAGTAGCGCGTCGTCGTAAGATTTGCCCAAAAGCCGCTGGAGGCAAGCTCCAGCGGCGGCCAGCGCGCTCGCTGCGAGGTCTTGACCTAAACCGGCCTTGATCGCTTCTTGCGCTTCGACAATAGCCCGCGCAGCGCATTGTAACTCAAAGAGTTCCCTCGCACTTGCGTTGAGCCCGGCTTCGAAGGAGTTATCTTTGAATGCTATGTTAAATATCGCGTCTTTGAGCCCGTCTATCCCCAAGCCCAGCAGGGCGGAGGTGCGACATATAGGGCTATTTTGAAAGAGGGCGCACACGTCGCTCTCGGCAACGGCCAGGGGCAGATCCACCTTGTTGAGGGCTATTATGCGAGGCGCATTTTCTGTGTTAGCTGCGATCTCTCTATCATCGTCTGCGAGGGGTGCGCTTGCGTCTAAGACGACAACCAATATGTCAGCTCTATCTATGGTCGCTTTGGCCCTATCTACGCCAATGGCCTCGAGTTCGTCCTGGGGTTTTCGCAGGCCGGCCATGTCTGCCAGACGAATGGGAAGTCCTTTGTGCACGATCACTTCCTCTATGATGTCGCGCGTGGTGCCCGGTATAGGGGTGACGATTGCCCGCTCTTGCGAGGATAGCGCGTTTAACAGCGACGATTTGCCCACGTTCGGGCGCCCCGCGATTGCCACCCTTACGCCCTCGCGCAGCGCAAAACCGACCCGGCATCGTGATATCAAGCCTTCGAGCTTTGAAGCTATTGAAGCGATATCTTGCAGTATTTCAAGGTCAGTCTTCGGCGGGACGTCTTCCTCCGGAAAATCGAGCGCCACCTCGACTTCGGCTGAAAGGGCGATGAGTGCGTCGTAGACGCTTTCTGCATTTCTGGAAATCTCTCCCGACAGCGACCTCGCTGCGGCACGAAGAGCCTCATCGCTTTTGGCCTTGATTATTCCTAACACCGCCTCAGCTTGCGATAAATCTATTCGGCCGCTCAAGAATGCCCGCTTCGTGAACTCTCCCGGCTCGGCCAAGCGTGCTCCCCTGTCGAACAGGAGTTCTAAACACTTCTTGGCCGCGAGGCTTCCGCCGTGGCATTGTATCTCAGCTGCTTCCTCTCCGGTGTAGCTGTAAGGAGGGCAAAACCACACGGCCAATACCTCGTCAAGTCTCTCTTCGCTTTCGTCCACAATATAGCCGTGCTTCATGACTCTCGGAGGGCTTTCTGCCAGTTGGGCTTTTCCTTGAAAGATCGAGTCTGCGAGTTCTCTGGCGCGCGGGCCAGAGAGGCGAACGATGGCTATCCCCGATTCTCCCCAGGCCGTAGATATGGCTGCTATCGTGTCCAGGCCTACATCAGCTCCCTTATAGCCTCCCCAAGGCGCTTTATGCCCTCGTCTGTGTCCTCGGACGTAGCAAAGGTGAAGCACATGCGGAAGGCGCGCTCTCCGCCTTTACCGCTGGCGTAAAAAGGCTCTCCCGGCACGAAGGCTACCTTCTTTTCTATGGCTTTGTCGAAGAGGTCTTTTGTGAGGACGTTTTTCATCTCTATCCAATAGAAAAACCCGCCCTGCGGCTTCACCCAAGAGACTTCCCCAAGAGGAAGATGACGCTTCAGAGCCTCTTCCATATCGTCGCGCTTCTTTCTGTAGTGGTTTACGATTTTCGGCAAGAATGAGTCGAGGTGCCCCCGGCGGCAATATTCGTATACGAGCCCTTGGGCCACTACGCTGGTGCACAGATCGGTGCCCTGTTTGAAGACGGCCATCTTGCGGATGATGTCTGCGTCTCCCACGCACCAAGCGACGCGCGTCCCAGGCGCCAAAATCTTTGAGAATGTTCCCGAGTGGATGACGTTCGTCCCGCCGTCGAGCGAAAATATGGAAGCTACGTCTTTTCCTTCGAACCTCAGATATCCGTAAGGGTCATCTTCGAGGATCGGTACACCGAGGGAGTGCGAAATTTCGACGAGCTTCTTCCTTCTATCGAGGGATAACGTGCACCCTAAGGGGTTGTGAAAGTTCGGTATCGTGTAGATGAAGGCTACCTTCTTCCTTTCTTTCTTGGCTTTTTCTATCAATCCCGGCAAAAGGTCTACTTTCATGCCCTCGCTGTCGCAGGGGACCGTCAGAAACTGCGCCCCGTGGTTATACATGGGTATCGTAAAGCCGAAGAAGGTGGGTTCCTCGACGATAATGTAGTCTCCGGGGTCTACGAGTGCCCAAGATATGAGATCGGCCACCTGTGTAGAGCCGGATACGATAAGGATTTCCTTGGTGGGATCCGCTTTTCTGCCGAGTCTCGGAGCAAGCCACTCCGATAGGAATTCTTTCAGCGGCTGATATCCCTCAGTGGTGCCGTACTGTAGAATATCTTTTCCCTCTCTCTTTAAAATCTCCGCGCAGTCGCAAAATAGATCTACGGGAAAGATCTGGGGATCCGGCATGCCTCCGGCGAACGATATCATACCGGGCCTGCGGATCACGTGCATCAACTCTCTCGTCGGCGAAGGTTTAAGCCCCCGCGCCGCCTTACTGTAAAGCCCTTCCCACGCACTCATGCTGTCCCCCCCTTTAGGAAATGTATCTCATTTATGGCGTAATCTACCTTCAAATAATAACATAACTATTGCCCGTCGTTGTTCAGACTGGGGCAGATTCTGCATCTTGCCCCCTTTACAGGATGTGCTACTATTAGTCCACTAAACGGTCAAACATTAATGAACACGTGTGAAGTGTCGCTAACACTCGTTTGGGCTAAGATGTAAATTAGCTTAAAAGTGAGCAAATGGATAAGGGGGTGGGGGTCTTAGGGAAACCAACGCCAAGAGCATCGAAGACAGTAAAATGTAGTAGGTTATTGATCTTTGGAGGAGAATGGGGATTTAGATAGCTTAATAAGTTCAAAGCTTAGATATATTTTGTCGATTGTTGCGCAAGAACACATATGGTTACTTGCAAAAAGATCCTTGAAAATCATTGTCTTTTAAATCTTTTTTGAGAGAGCGGTGAAGGCAATGTTGTGGAAGGCAAGCAAGTTATCGGCGCTATTGGTTTTTAGTCTGTTTTGTGCAGCGTTCACGGGATATAGTCCGGCTGGGGCAGAGGTGGACACCGCTGCCATTTCGAAAGCGATGCAATCCGTTGCCGTTTTGACCGTAGAAACGGAAGGAGGCCAAAAGCTACAGGGCCTAGCGTTTATTGCGTTAGGCGAAAATAGGGCTGTTACAGCGGCTCGCCTTATCAGAAACGCTAATAAAGTCACCCTAAGGTTCCAGGACGGCGTTGAGGTTGATGCGCTTGGCCTGGTAGCCGTCGACGAAAAGAGGGGAGTAGCACTCATCGATATTCCCTCCTCCGGAAGGGGAGTGCTTAACCTCACCCAGGCAAGCATTACTCCTGGAATGGTCATTAACAGTGGAGCTGTGAAAGACAACACCTACGGTTTCGTCCAGTTGGCCGTTGCGGAGGTACACCAGGGAGCTAGCGGTATAGAAAGATGCATGCTCTCCGGAGAGGCCCCGAGCGGCAACAGCGGAGCACCGGCCCTGGACTCTAAGGGCAACGTGGTCGGAATAGTTATAGAAGCTCAAGACGGACGGGTGTTTGTGCCGTCAGCATTCATCGCAGCCCTTAACGCGTCGCTTCCTACCAGGTCTTGGGGGGCGCAGAAACAGACGGTGGAAGCGACTGGAGGTGTTGGAACTGTTGTTCAAACCACAGGCTCTAGCCCCATGGATGACATAGATCTTATGTTGTTGAGCTTTTTTACTACATTTTACGACCATTATGCAGTCTACGTGTGGATTATCAATATTATAGACTACTACTCGCATTTTGAGAGTAAAGAAGTGCCTCAGCTCGTATATGACTATCAGGCGAAACTCGAGCGTGAGCTTAAGAGAATAGCTGGCATAAGGACCGACGACTCGTTGAGGAAAGAAATCCTACAAACTGCCTTGGAAGCCGGGGCTAACCAATTTAATGCGGTAAATTATTTGATGCAGGCTATGGTCATTGCACAGCAAACCAAAGCATGGGGAGCTCAATCTGATGACCTAAGGAAGCGCGCCATAGCTTCCTTTAAGATGGCCTGGGAGGTTCTTACCCCAAAAACATCGGCTTTAATGCAACTTTATAAAGAATCTATGATTTTTAGGAAAAACGCTCCTCGAGATCTTGTGTATATGATGGGGTTAGAGAAGCGGCCGTCTGTCTTCAAAATCGGAGCTACGACCATGGTTACAGATCCCTTCTATTTGCTTGTCCTTAATAATAAGAGCATGGGAGAAGCTCTTGGCCTTAGAGCGGGAGACAGAATTATTTCGACTGCGGGTCAGAAATTCGACAAAAATAGTTCCATCGAGGATTTTAAGGTGATAATACAAAATAACCTCGGGAAAACGATTAAGGTTGTAGTGCAAAGATATGGCGAAGAGACAACTCTTGAAATGGAGATTCCAAAGGAGATACCCAAAGAGTATCTTTACGAAAAATAATGCAAATAAGCATAGGTTGACAGGCGATGAAAGATGTGATAAAAGCAGACAAACGTCTGATATGGTGCAAATAGCGATGGCGAAATGGTCAGCTTTAACTTTTACGGGGTGCGGTAGCTGCTCATCAGACTCCTCTTCGTCTTGGAGAGGGGAAAGGAATCTTGTGCGCTTCCGCACCGTTTGTGTATAGACTTTATAGTAAGCAGATTTAGACGCACAAAAGGGCCGGAGGCAAGCTCCTCCGGCCCTTTAAATTTCAGTGGAGGTGGTAAAGATGAAGCACCTGTTCACGCCTGGCCCGGTGCCGCTGCCACACGAGGTGGCAAGCTCTGGCGCCCGCCCCATGATCGGCCACAGGAGCGAGGAGTTTTCTGCCCTCCTGCTGCGCCTCCAGAATCGCCTTAGGGATTTGTTAAAAAGCAGCGGACCCGTGGTGTTGCTCCCATCTTCCGGTACAGGGGCGCTCGAGTCTATGGTGGAAAACCTATTGAGGCCGGACGATGTTGTAATCTCGGTATCTTGCGGTCAGTTCGGTCTCCGTTTCAGGGAGATGGCGAGCAGGATGGACTGTCAAATTGTCTCGGTAGATGTGCCGTGGGGGGAGGCGGTTGCCCCCGAAGCTATAGCGGAGGCGGTTAGGGTTCATCCCGAGGCGAGGGCGATCCTTTTAACGCACAATGAAACTTCAACCGGCGTCATAAACCCGATTCACTCCATAGCGTCTGTCCTTCCCAAGGAGAGGCCGCTACTTTTGGTGGATGTCGTGAGCTCTCTCGGCGTTACGCCTTGTCTGCCTGAGGTCTGGGGGGTGGATGCGCTTGCCGGCGCTTCTCAAAAGGGGTTGCTTTGTCCTCCCGGCGTTGGGGTAGTTTGGCTTTCGCCCCGCGCTTGGGAAGCCTTGGAGAGTCTCGGGCACCCTAAGAGCTTCTACTTCGATCTGTTGGGATACAGGGATTCCATGGAACACCTTCAGAGCCCTTACACACCTCCTATTTCTCTGTTTTATTCGTTAGATGCCGCGCTAGCCCTGCTGGCTGAGCATGGATATGCCAAATGGTGGAAGGAGCGCCGCCGCTTCGCTGCTGCCTTTGCGGCAGGAGCCGAGGCTATGGGGCTCGATTTACTCGTCCGCCAAAAGCGCCATCGCTCGCCAGGGGTGACGGCCATAAAGACGCCCGAGGCTAAAAGGCTCAAAGACGCCCTTTACGGAATGGGCGTCGAAGTAGCCGGAGGCTTGGGAGCGCTCAAGGGACAGATCGTGCGCGTGGCTCATTACACAGACATGGGTTGGCCTGAAATGTGCCTGATCTTAGGAAGCATCTATGGAGCTGCCAAGAGCGCGGGCCTTTCCGTGAACGCCGGCTTCTTGGATGTCGCGCAGCGGGTATGGGAGGAGGACGCCCCATGTGGAAAGTGTTAGTCACGGAGGAAATACACGAGGACGGCCTAAGGGTCTTGCAGGAGGCAGAGGATGTAGAGCTGATAAATCGCCCTGGCATAGCCGGGGAGGAGCTCCTAAAAGCTGTATCCGATGCAGATGCGCTTCTTACGAGGAGCGGAACCGCTGTAGGAGAGGAGCTGCTCGAACGTGCGCCCGAGTTGAAGGCCGTGGCGCGGGCTGGCGTTGGGGTTGACAACATCGACCTCGTCGCGGCGAGTAAGAGAGGGGTCGTGGTCATAAATGCCCCCACCGGCAACACCCTTTCTGCGGCCGAGCACACGATGGCGATGATGCTTTCTCTCGTGCGCAAGGTGCCTCAGGCATATTATTCCGTTTCTTGCGGCCGGTGGGAGAGGAAGCGCTTTATGGGGTGCCAGCTTCACGGGAAAAAGCTGCTCATAATCGGACTCGGTAGGATCGGTTCTCAGGTTGCGTCTCGAGCGAGATCTTTCGGCATGGATGTTTTTTCTTACGATCCTTACGTTCAGGCGAGCAAAGCCGAAAGGCTTGGGGTTACGTTGGTGCCTGATTTGAACATCGCTCTCGCCGAGGCCGATATCGTAACACTTCATCTGCCTTTGACTGCGGAGACCAGAGGCATGATAGGCGAGGAGCTTTTGGGTCGTTTTAAGCGTGGCTCCTATCTCGTAAATTGCGCAAGAGGCGGACTCGTCGACGAGAAGGCGGTCGCCGAGGCTCTAAAGAAGGGGCACCTCGCCGGCGCAGCCTTCGATGTTTTCTCCAAAGAACCCCCTTCTTTAGATCATCCGCTCCTTTCGCCTGACCTCGCAGATAGAGTTGTGCTTTCGCCCCACATCGGCGCCAACACCTACGAAGCCCAATCCGCGGTGTCCGTCATCGCCGCTAAAAACCTCTTAGCATCGCTCAGAGGAGAACCGTGCGAACACGCCGTAAACCTCCCCTTCGCCGAACAATTAATGGACGTCTCTAAGCGCAAATATTTAACCCTTGCGAGGAAGGTGGGACAACTCGCTGCGAGCCTTTTCGGCGTTCCTCAAAAGTTCCGCTTTGCCATGCTCGGCTCCCTTTTCAGCGAGGAATCGTACGGGGCCTTCGAGTTGCCATACCGATATGCCCCTTATACGGTAGCGGCCCTTAAGGGCTTTCTGGAGGTGCGCCACGGTAGCGGCGTGAGTTACATGTATGCCCCGCTTTTGGCCTCCGATGTCGGGCTGTCCGTGGAAGAGGTCAAAGGGGAAGCCTTTACGTACAAAAACCTCATAGGGCTCACGCTCGAGGAGAAAAACGAGAGATTGGAAGTCTTGGCTACTGTCACCGAGGAAGGAAGGCAGCGGGTGGTCTGCATCGATGGTTTCTGGATAGACTTCGTGCCGGAGGGGCGGGTTTTGCTCTTTTCAAACTATGACCGACCTGGCGTTATAGGCAAAGTCGGGACGCTCTTGGGGAAGAACGGCATAAACATCGCAAATTTCGCCCTCGGCAGAAAGAACGGGAGCGGTCAGGCCGTAGGCGCTCTCCAGGTTGACAACGCTGTACCTCAGGGGCTCGTCCAGAAGCTAGCTCAGGATGCCGACCTGCTTTGGGCGAAGGTCGTCGATTTTGAGGAGGACTTGCAATGAAGGCGCGATTCTACCTCGTGCGTCATGGAGAGACGGCCTGGAACTGCGAAGGGCGCTTTCAGGGGCAACGGGATGTCCCGCTGAACGAAAGAGGCATAGAGCAGGCCGAGGCCCTGGCACGGGCTCTCAAGGGTTGCGACGCTAAATTCATCTGGAGCAGCCCGCTTTCGAGGGCAAAAATGACGGCGGATAAGATAGGCCAGGCCATAAGGCTTCCCGTCTACGTCGATGACGATTTGAAGGAGATAAATCACGGTCTCTGGGAAGGGCACACGATGGAAGAGGTTAAAAAGACGTGGCCCGCGTTGTTGGAGGCGTGGCACTCGCAGCCTCATATGGTTAAGATGCCGGATGGCGAGGATCTCGCACGCCTCCAGGCGAGGGCCTTTGCGGCCTATTGCCGCATCAGCGAGCACGGTGAAGGACCGCACATTGTCGTGACGCACGACGCCGTGATGAAGGCGATGCTGTGTCTTTTTTTGGAGATGCCGCTTTCCGGGTTTTGGCGTTTTCAGTTGGGAAACGCCAGCGTCTCCATCGTGGAGAGGACGGAGAGGGGGATGCGGGCGACGCTCTTAGGGGATACGTGTCATTTGGGAGATCCCTACTTCCGCGCGGAGCAAAAAGGGTTATGATGAACCTGAGCGTACAATTTATCCTTGGAGGTGATCGCCGTGTCCGGTCGGATGGAGTTGATCAGTGGATTGACCGTAGAGGGAAAGGGCAAGATGCTCCTTTTGGTCTTGGATGGCTTGGGTGGGCTCCCAGGGGGGAGCGGAGGTACAGAGCTTGAGTCAGCGCACAAGCCGAACCTCGACGCTTTGGCCGCTAAAGGGGAGCTCGGAATGCTTGAGATCGTCGATGTCGGCGTCACGCCGGGAAGTGGTCCTGGACATCTCTCCCTCTTCGGTTACGACCCGCTCGAGTTTGAAATAGGGAGGGGAATATTGGAGGCGCTGGGCCTCGGGATCGACGTTGGGCCCGGGGATGTCTGCGCCAGAGGGAATTTCGCTACTTGGGGAGAAGGCGATGTCGTAGTCGACAGGAGAGCAGGCAGGATACCGACGGAGAAAAACCGCTCCCTCATAGAGAAGCTGAGGCAAGAGATAAGCGAAGTGGAAGGTGCACGAGTGTGCCTTTATCCCGGAGAGGAACACCGCTTCGTCGTGGTATTTTCCGGTGAAGGCTTGAAGGATGCGGTTTACGATGCTGACCCGCAGGTTGCAGGCCCGATGAAATGGGCCACCCCAACAGATCCTGCCGGCGAGAGGATGGCGCATGTGGCAAATGCCTTTATCCGTAAGGTTAGGGAAGTCTTGAGGGATGAAAGACCTGCCAACGGTTGTCTGCTCCGGGGGTTTTCTTCCGCGCCTCACATCCCATCGTTGAGGGAGCTTTACAAGATAAGGCCGGCCGCAGCAGCGACATATCCCATGTATAAAGGGCTTGCGAGGCTGGTGGGGATGGAGATCCTGGAGACCGGCAAGGAACTTGAGGGTGTATTCGACGCCGTCGTGAACAATTGGAACGACTTCGATTATTTTTACGTCCACGTGAAATACACCGACAGCCGCGGCGAAGACGGGGACTTCGACGCGAAAAGGCGCGTAGTCGAAGAGGTGGATTCGCTCCTTCCGCGTTTGACCAACCTTCGCCCCGACGTGATCGTCATTACGGGTGACCATAGCACCCCTGCAAGGTTGAAAGCTCACTCGTGGCACCCGGTCCCGTTCATGCTCGTAAGCCCCTATGTGCGCCCATGCGGTGCAAAATCTTTCGGTGAACGAGAGTGCGCCAGGGGGTCGTTTGGGATCATGCCGGCCCATAAGCTAATGGGGTTGATGCTGGCGCACGCTCTGCGCCTGGTCAAGTTTGGCGCTTGAGCTCGCTTCCCGACCCGCGGTATAATTGTCTATTACGAAAAGCGATTTTTAGAGGTGTGGTTGAATAGTGTTTCCTCGATATGTCGATTACGATGGAAAGCCATTTTATGCCGAACGCGGTTGGCTCATAGGAGATGGCCAGATAGGGGGCAAGGCGAAGGGGATCGCCTTTGCCCAATCGGCCGTGGCCGAAGCCGAAATGAGCTGCGAAGTGAGCTTCCCTCATACTACTTTTGTCATCACTACGGAAGTTTTCGACGAATTTATGCGACGCAATGTCCTGGAACCGATAGTGCGGGGTAGCGAGGATTTTTCGCAGATAGAGAAAGCCTTTGAAGAAGCGCCGCTTCCGGAAAACGTAAGGAGCGCCCTCGCCGGCATCCTTCAGCGCATAGACAGCCCAGTAGCCGTGAGGTCTTCGTCGATCTTAGAAGACGACATAGCCTTGGCTTTCGCCGGCAAATACGAGACGCGCTTTTTCGGGAATCGAGGGAACTTGGAGTACCGGTTGCGCCGTCTGGAGCGCGCCGTAAAGCTCGTATATGCCTCTACGTTCAACCCTACGGCCAAGGCCTATAGGCGTAAGCATGGGATCAAGCTTGCGAGCGAAAAGATGGCGGTGATAATTCAGCCCGTAGTGGGTCGTTGCCGCGGCAATCTCTATTACCCGGAACTTGCGGGTGCTGCTTTTTCCAAGGTATTTCGCAGGCCAACACCGAGGGTGCGCAAAGAAGACGGCGTGTTGAGGCTCTGCTTTGGCTTGGGCACTCGCGTGGTGGGTCGCTCCTTCGCTCGCACCTTTTTCTTGTCGCACCCCGGGATTCGCCCTGAAGGAAATAGCATGGCTGACATACTTTCTCACGCCCAAGACGAATTCGATTACGTCGATCTGGAGCACGGTTTCTTGTTGGGGATGGATGCGAATAAAGCAATAAGCCACATCATGAAACATCACAAAAACGCAGCCTCGTTTTTGGAGCTCGCCTATGACGATTCCTTCCATTGGATTCTCTCCGAGGTGCGGCACTTAGCTTATGCTAAGGCGGTCTTCACTTTTAGCGACTTCCATCGCCGCTTCCCGTGCTTCTTCGATCAGCTTCGAAGGGTGCTTTCGCTGTTCGAGGAGACTATGAGGTTGCCCGTAGATATAGAGTTGACCTATGAGACCGAGGGCGAACAGATGAATATAGTGCAACTGCGCCCGCTCGCCACATATGAAGAGTTCGGGCGGGTGGAGATCCCGAGGGACATTCCTCGTGAGCGAATACTCCTGAGAGGGAGCGGCATGGTCTCGAACGGCGTATTGGAGAGGGTATCTCATATCGTATGTGTGGACCCATCGGCGTATCTGCGTTCAGACCCTCATCTCGTGGCCAGAGCCGTTGGAGCAGCCAATGAAGCGCTGAAAGGCGGTTATATCCTCGTCGGGCCCGGTCGTTGGGGAAGCGTCAACCCGGCCTTGGGCGTGCCGGTCCGTTACGGTGAGATATCGAACTGCAATTGTCTGGTAGAAGTAGGCTTCTCCAATTCGGGCATGGCCCCCGAACTCTCATATGGTACGCATTTCTTCTTGGATTTGGATGCTGACGGCGTGCTCTACCTTCCGGTCTTAGAGGGCAAAGAGGCGAACGTCTACAACAGGGAGTGGTTTTCTGAAAGTCCTTACGAGGAGGGGCAACATCCGGCTGTGCGCATATATCACGGCAACTTCTCCGTCTTGCTGGATGGGGAAAACGATGTAGGGGTAGTAATCGTCAATGAACCGTGACTATTTGCGCGCTTATGAGAGGTAGAGAGTTATGAATGACGCACGCAGGGCATATTTTTTGTGGGATCCCGCCGGGGACAGCGAACTCTCGTCGCTCATCGTAGGCGACGGGCACGTCGGGGGAAAGGGGCGCTCCCTCCTTTTCGCCATGAAGGTTTTGAGGGATAGAGGCCCGGAGGCGGTGCGCGTTTCTTTTCCTCCCTCTATTTTTATAGGCGTTGGGGTATTCCGGGACTTTCTTTCGAGTTTAAAGGGTTTCGACTTGAGAGGGATGCCCTTTGAAGCCGTTCAGGGGCTATTTCTGTCGCGTCCGCTTCCAGAATATGTGTATAAGAGATTGGAGTCCTTCCTGTCTGACGTGAGCGCTCCGCTGGTAGTGCGAAGCAGCAGTCTTCTCGAAGATTCAACGGAACGTTCCTTCGTGGGCAAATATCTAACTACGTTTCTGACCGAAGGCGGATCGATGACCTCGCGCCTGTGGAAGTTGGAGCGAGCCATAAAGCTCGTCTACGCCAGCACCTTCTCTCAGGCCGCGGAGAGCTACAGATCGAGGCATGGGTTAGGGGACGACGCCATGGGTGTGGTGGTCATGCGCATGGCCGGGAAGTGGCGCGGGCGCTATTATTACCCCACCACGGCGGGCGTGGCTTATTCGAGGAACTACAGACGCTGGTCGCCTCGCATTAAGGTCGAAGATGGGATGGTGCGCCTCTGTTTCGGCTTGGGGACGATCAGCACGAGGAGGGGGTATGCCAGGACTTTCTCGCTTACTAATCCGTATCTGAGGCCAGAAGGGCATGATCCGTTCAAGATAATGCGCCAGGCCCAAGAACGCTTTCAGGCTTTGGACGGCATGACAAAGGGAATCGTGACCCTCGACATCAAGAGGATGTGGCGCGACCTGATGAAGTATCATGACGACCTTGGGGTATTGGCGCAAGTTTACCGCCCGGGCTCCGAAGGCGGATATTTCGATTTTTTGGGGAGCCTCCTTTTAGATCCTCCTTCTCCTGGCACCAAGCCGTGTTTCACCTTTGAGGATTTTCCGAGGCGCTACCGACACTTCTTCGAGCGGATGAAGGGGCTACTTTCGTTTCTCGAAGAGGCCATGGGCATGGCCGCGTATGTCGAATTCGCCTACGAGACGGAAGACGACAACCTTGAACTCTTGGAGGCGCGCCCTCTATGGGAGAATAAACCGATGGGCGGCAAAAAGATCCCCGACCTGTCGGGCAAACGCGTGATACTCAAAGCTAACCGCATGGTCACCGACGGCTTTGTCGAAGGATGCCCATGCCTAGTGTATGTGGATTATCGCAGTTATGCGGCGGATAAGGATTACGCTGGGGTAGTCAAGGCCCTCGGTGAGTTGAACAAGCTCCTTGGGGGCGAGCGTTATATCCTGGTTGCGCCTGGGAGGGTGGGGTCGAGCAATCCAGAGCTCGGCGTCCCCGTGCAATATCACGAGCTCACCAACTGTCGTTGCATTGTTGAGGTCGGCTTGCCAAAGTTGGGCTTCATGCCCGAGCTCTCTTACGGCACCCACTTCTTCGCCGATCTCGAGGAGGAAAACGTCCTTTACATGCCGGTGTTCGAGGGAGAAGCTGACAACGTCTTCGATCAGGGTTGGTTTGAAAAGACCCCACACGAAGCCACACTTCACCCCACAGTGCGGCTCTATCGAGGGAGTTTTTCTGTCTATATGGACGGCGAGCGCAACGTCGGCGTGGTTATAGACGACCTTGCCGGGTGAGAGAGTTTGTACGAATTCAAGGTTTCGCGGCATGACGATGGGCGGAGGCTGGATAAGGTCTTGAGGGGTCTTTGGCCGGCGGTGCCTTTGAGTGCCATCATGCGCTCCATCCGCAAAGGTAACGTCAGGGTCTGCGGTCGAAAGGCTCACCCTTCCTCTCGTCTGCGCGAAGGAGAAAGGGTGAGCGTTCCCTGGGAAGCGCCTTCAACGAGGGGAACGCGCCCCATGCCTGGCCCGGTCGATGTGGTTTACATCGACGAGCATATGCTCGTGGCCAACAAACCCGCAGGCCTGCTGAGCCAACCGTCGAGTCGCACTTCAGACAGCCTTTTGGGGCGCATCGTGGCCATGTACGGGCGAGAAGGCGGCTTTCCTCCCACGCTGGTTCATCGTCTCGATAGAAATACTTCCGGTCTGGTCATGGCGGCGCTGGATGGGCTCTCTCTGCGCTCTCTCTCCGTTGCCATGCGGGAAGGGAAGATTTTTAAGCGTTACTGGGTCGTCGTGATCGGCGACCTCCCCGATAGGGGGGAGATCGATCTGCCGCTCGAAAAGGATACCGAGAGCAATATCACCTTTGTGTCGCAAAGGGGCTCGCGCGCCCTGACACGATATCGCGCCATTTTGCGATGGAAAGACTTCACTCTCGCCGAAATGGAGCTCGTTACCGGAAGGCCTCATCAGATAAGAGCCCACCTTGCTGCCATAGGCTATCCTATAGTGGGAGACGTAAAATATGGTGGCCTTGTAGCGAGGCGTTGGGAAAATGCCTTGCGCCCCCTGCTTCATGCGCGCGAACTCTCTTTTGGCGATATGCCCGACGCGCTCTCTGTCCTTTCTAATATGAGGCTCATCGCCCCTTTGCCGCCCGACTTCGAGAGGCTTCTCCCTCCTCAGACGGCACTCCTCGGGTAAGGCGCGGCGGCTTTTCAATATTGCCCCCATGGGGTATAATCGACCTACCAGAGCAAATGGGAGGGGATATTGTGGCAGATCTAAGGCTTGAAATTACAGAAGAAGCGAAAGACAAGCTTCGCAGGATGGGAACGAGCGAGGTCACCGTAGCTTTGGGAAAGGTCGGATTTGGCTGAAGCGCGTTCCTTTCTGCCCTCGTGAAGGGCGGCTCTCCGAGCGATAGGGAAAAGTTCCTCTCTCTCGCGGAGGACGGCTTTACCGTGTGGGTGCCAAAGGACATGCAGTTTCGCGATAACGTGGTCCGCTTGGACGTGAAGAGGGAGTTCCTGCGCAGCACGCTCGCGATTGACACGGCCGTTTTGGACTTCGGAAGTTGCTGATTTGGAGGTAGAGCTTGAAAGCTTGAAGAAAAGAGAAGCTCTCGATCTAAAGTGCGAAGAATGGGAGGCCTTGTTCGAGGGATGGAAGGAGCCGAGATATAGGGCCTCCCAGGTTTGCGACTGGATTTACAAAAAGCGGGTTCTTGGCTTCGACGACATGACCAATCTGTCTTTGCCCCTGCGCTCGCGCTTAAAAGAAGCGCTTGATCTTTCTCTGCCGGTTTTGATTGAGCGAAGGCAGTCCAGCCGTGGCGATGCCATAAAGTATCTGTGGAAGTTGCACGACGGGGAAAGCGTAGAGTCTGTAGTAATGCGCTACGAAGGGCGCGATACGGCGTGCCTTTCGACACAGGTGGGTTGTCCTTTGGGATGCTCTTTTTGCGCTACCGGTAAGAGCGGCTTCGTGCGAAACCTCACCTCCGGCGAAATTGTCGGGCAATTCCTGGCCATGGAAGCCGACATCGGCGACTCCATAGAAAACGCAGTGTATATGGGTATGGGAGAGCCGTTCCTGAATCTGGATGCGGTTTTCGATAGTGTCCGCAACCTGAACCATCCCAAGATGCGCGCTCTCGGCATCCGCCACATTGCCATCTCGACCGTAGGCATCGTGTCCGGCATAAGGGCCCTGGCGCATTCCGGCTTGAAGGTACGCCTCGCCGTTTCGCTTCATGCCCCCAACGATGACCTACGGACGCAGCTTATGCCGGTCAACGTCTCAAATCCTCTGAGTTCGCTGTATAAAGCCCTTAAGAGTTTTCAGGAGATTACCGGAGAGCGCATCTCCATAGAATACATGCTCATAAGCGACATCAATGACGAGCTGAGCCTGGCCGACGAGCTTGCCGATTACCTCAAAGGCCTCCATGTTTACATCAACCTGATACCTTATAATCCCACTGATGGGTCTTTCAAGCGGCCTCCTCGCGGAAGGGTGGAGGCGTTCAGGAAAAGGCTCGAAGAATTGGGATACGAGGTGGCCCTGCGCAAAGGGTTGGGTGTCGACATAGAGGCAGCTTGCGGTCAGTTGCGACGCCGCACATTGATATAATTCCTTTGTCTTCGATGGGGGTTGACTCAACGAGGGAAGTGGAAGCCGATGGCAAGACATAAGAAGGCTACTTTATGGTTGGCAGTGTTGGGCGGCGTGTTGTTTACAGGGGCCATCGGACTTAGAGTTACTACCGATTTATCTTGGTATGATGCGTTGTTTTACACAGTGATCACCCTCACCACAGTAGGTTACGAAGCTCCACCTAATTTGACACCCCAGGCAAAACTCTTTTTGATAGCGTTCGTAGTGAGCGGATTTGGCATTGCAGGGATAGCGCTGACGCAATTGGCCCAGCATTTTTTCGTCGAAAGGATTTCTGAGGCCCTTGCCATGAGGAGGGATCGCAGGATGCACGACGCGCATGATCATTGGATCATATGCGGCCTTGGCAAAGTTGGTAGTCAGGTAGCCGAGCAAATGCTGAATAAACGTATAGATTTCATCGCAATCGATAGCGACGAAAAGAAGGTCTCGGAAGCCAAAGATAAGGGATGCATTGCCATCGTGGGAGACGCTACGCAGGAATATACATTGTCGGAAGCTGGCATAGAAAGGGCGAAGGGGATGGTCGTAGCTCTTTCCTCGGACGCTCAAAGCGTTTACGCAGTTTTGACGGCAAGAGCGCTGAACAAGAAACTGCGGATTGTCGCTAGGGCCAACGAGAGACAAGGAATAAGCCTATTGTATCGAGCTGGCGCTGATAAGGTAGTCAACCCAGCTCGAACTGGCGCCATTGCGATGTATCGCGCTGCGACGTCGCCGGCAGTTGCGGATTTTTTAGAGTTGATAGAGCTGTCCAAAGACATGGATTTGAGTTTTGATTCTCTCAAACTGGCAGACGATAGTTCCTTGGTGGGTTTGACTTTGGCAGAATCTCCGCTGAGGCGCGAATATAATTTAATGGTAATTGCCGTCCGGCGCCCATCCGGAGTTGTGGAATACAACCCGTCCGGGGATTTTCGATTAGAGTCTGGAGATGAGATAATAGTACTGGGTCCTCCGAAAAATATCGATGCTTTGAGAAAAGCAGGTTCGCAAGTCGGGTAAGAAGGACAAAAAGTACCTAAAAATGCCTTTACTCTTCAGAAGCTTCGCTGTAGGAAATTAAGATGTCGACTTCAATCGGTACATGTATCACCAATCAGGAGCATTTTCAGGTTGGCAAACACGCCTTTGCCGTATCTTTCCTCAAAATTAAATCTCTCTGAAATGTATTTCTGTTTAGGCATCGTTAAGCCTCTTAGAGTTTTTCTCAGAGGCACGAGACGGTTTTTCAGATGCCTGTTCTATCTGCTCTGAGAGCTTGATTATGTCTGTGGCGTTTCTGGACTTAGTGAGATTTTCTTTTGTATCTGCGTCGGCCGTCGGACCCTTTAAGGCCCTATTTAGCGGTATATCCATATCGTAGGTCTTGTGTACTTTCCCGTCCTCCTTTTGTCTCGATACGAGCCTCATATGTGGCATAAATATATTGTGCCTTATCGTTATGAGCCTGAGCAAAAGCCAGAGCGCTTCAAGCTTCTCATCGGTATCATATCTCCTTCGCCAGGTATATGTCCTCACCATAGGCCAGTTCTCGCTCTCTGTGCAGGGTGAGTTGTTTTTCATGTACTGCCGTGCCGAGGAAAAACCGAGTTGTTGTTATGTGCGCGGCATACGTGTTAAAATAAATACACCCTTGCTCAGAGCGGGCCTTGCCCTCCCTTGGCAATGGGATTTCGTGTTTATGAGGTGAGACGGGTGGACAAAGAAACAAAAGGGCACATCATTGACGAGTTCCGTATTCACGCTGCGGATACAGGATCTCCAGAGGTGCAGGTGGCGATCTTGACGCATCGTATAAATCAATTAACCGAGCACTTGAAGGTTCACGGCAAAGATCACCACTCTCGAAGAGGGCTTCTCAAAATGGTGGGCAAACGGCGCAAGTTGTTGAACTATCTGAGAGAGAAAGATTTCGGTCGATACAGAGATCTCATTCAGCGCCTCGGTTTGAGGCATTGAGGATCTTCTATACAGGGCAGTTTATGTGCGAGAGAGGCGGGGGCGGTGCTCTTGCCTCTGTTTTTCCTGTTTGCGGATTGTGCATGTCGGTTAAAATGTCGTGCCACACCGAGCGCGACGATATGGGAACGCTAAGGATAGGCATCGAAACTCCAAAGAGGAGCCTACGACATGCTTTTGCTAACCATAAGAAGGCGAAAGAGGAGGAAGAGATAGAAGGATGACGGATGTTTTTCGGATTGCCGTGGGTGATCGCGATATTATCTTTGAGTATGGCCACTTAGCCAAACAGGCCAATGCGGCCGTCAAGGTTTCATGCGGCGATACAGTGCTTTTGGTTACGACCTGTATGTCAGAAGAACCGCGGGAGGGGTTGGACTTTTTCCCCTTATTAGTTGATTACGAAGAGCGTTTTTACGCGGCCGGCAAAATCCCCGGCGGGTTTATCAAGAGGGAGGGGCGCCCGTCTGAGGGAGCGATACTCAATGCCCGCCTCATCGACCGCTCGATCCGCTCGCTTTTCCCTGAGGATTTGCGCAACGATGTCCATGTGGTGGCCATGGTGCTCTCCGTGGACCAGCAGAATGCCCCCAGCGTACCCGCAATAAACGGCGCATCTGCTGCTTTGACCATTTCCGATGTTCCGTGGAATGGGCCGGTAGGGGCTGTGCGCATCGGTCGCATCGATGGGCATTTTATCGTGAACCCTACAGAGGAAGAGATGGCCCACAGCGAGTTGGATCTAGTCGTGGCTGGTCATGCCGACGGCATCACGATGGTAGAGGCCGGCGCCAATGAGATACCGGAGGATTTGATGATAGAGGCCTTGGATCTGGCGCAGGCGGAAATAAGAAAGATAACGGCGGAGCTGGTAAAGATTCGCGAACGTCTCGGCAAACCGAAAGCGGAAGTCCCTCCGCTTCAGTCGATACCCGAAATCGACGAGTGGATAGCTGAAGAATGCCTTGAAGGCATACGTAGAGCAGTTCGGATCAATGAGAAGAAAGAGCGCAATACGGCCATAAGCGACGTTATCAAACGAGCCGTGGAGCGCTTCCAAAGCTCCTATCCCGACTCTGCGGCATATGTAGTCTCGACAGTGGAAGGCCACGTGAAAAGGGAGCTGCGGGCCATGATCCTCGAGGAGAAGAGGCGTCCGGACGGACGAGCCATGAATGAACTTCGCCCGATAAGCTGCGAGGTTGGGGTTTTGCCGCGCACCCACGGCTCTGCGCTCTTCACGCGCGGCCAAACGCAAGCTCTCGTGGTTACGACCCTCGGCATGGTAGGCGAGGACGAGCAGATACTCGACAGCTTGAAGTTGGATGAACCGCCCAAGCATTTCATGCTTCACTATAACTTCCCTCCTTTCTCGGTCGGAGAGGTACGCCCAATGAGAGGCCCTGGGCGCAGAGAGATAGGCCATGGCGCGCTTGCAGAGAGAGCCATAGCGCCCCTCGTCCCCAAAGAGGGCGATTTCCCATACATAGTGCGCGTGGTATCTGACATCTTGGAATCCAACGGTTCAAGCTCCATGGCCAGCGTCTGCGGGGCCAGCATGAGTCTGATGGACGCCGGTGTTCCGGTAAAAAAGGCATGTGCCGGTGTCGCTATGGGCCTGATAAAAGAGGGGGACAAGGTGGAAATCCTCACGGACATTCAAGGGCTGGAGGACCACTACGGTGACATGGATTTCAAGGTGGCAGGGACCCGCGACGGCATAACCGCCCTGCAGATGGACAACAAAGCGGGCGGTATAGATAGAGGGATACTCGAGCGGGCCCTCTCTCAGGCTAAAGAGGCACGACTGGCGATACTCGATATCATGGAGAGCGCCATTCCGTCTCCGCGCGAGTCGCTTTCCTCCAACGCTCCGCGTATCTTCACCATGACCGTGCCTCAGGAGAAGATCAGGGAGATCATCGGTCCGGGCGGCAAGACGATACGCGATATCGTCCAGAGGACAGGAGTGAAGATCAACGTGGAGGATGACGGTCGCGTTTACGTGGCCGCCTCTTCGGAAGATGCCGCTCACGCTGCGATCAAAGAAATCTCCGGCATAACGAAAGATGTGCGTGCCGGCGAGGTGTATGCGGGCACTGTGACGCGCATAATGAACTTCGGCGCCTTTGTGGAAGTCTTGCCAGGCAAAGAAGGCCTCCTCCACGTCAGCGAGATCAGCGATCGTCGAGTGCCCAAGGTTGAGGACTTTTTAAAGGTCGGCGACAAAGTGCTGGTCATGGTAAAAGAGATAGACGATCTGGGCAGGATCAATCTCACGCGCAAGCGCCTTTTGGAGAAGGCCGACGAACTCGAGTTGGACGAGGAGTGTAGGGCCATGTTGGCTGTAGAAAAGGAGCATGAGGAGAGCTTTGCCGCATCGCATCCGGCGTCTCGACCTTCTCACGGTCGCAGTGAGGGGGGGGACCGCCGATCCCATGGATACAGAAGAAGGGATGATAACCGTTAAAGTAGCACGGAAGCGTGAAGCGCTGTCGTGCAAGCTTCCCTCTTACGTGACGCTCGGCGCTTCCGGTATGGACCTGCCGGCGGCGGAAGAAGTGACGATAAATCCTGGAGAGTGGGTCTCCGTGGGAACTGGCTTATGCATTGAACTTCCATCGGGTTACGAAGGGCAAGTCCGTCCCCGCAGTGGGCTCGCTTTGAAGTGGGGAGTTACGGTCTTAAACGCTCCCGGTACCGTGGATTCCGACTACAGGGGCGAGGTGAGGGTGATCCTCATAAATCACGGCAAGGACCCTTTCCATATCGAAGTCGGCGACAGGATCGCCCAATTAGTCATTGCTCCCGTGGCGCGGGGGGAGCTGCAGGTAGTAGACGAGCTTTCATACACGGAGAGGGGAAAGGGCGGTTTCGGTAGCACGGGGTTGTAGTTGACGGCAATGGGCAGCGTAGCGATCTATGCTGCCCGCTGTAAATTGCTACGATAAAGCGAAAGGAGGAACGAGAAGGATGAAGAGGTTTTCGATGGCATTTTTAGCGGTTTTCGTTTTTTTTGCGATGTCGAGCGCGGCAGGCGCTGCGGAGGCGGTGAAGATAGGCCTTCAGGCTCCGATCACGGGTCAGTGGGCTTATGAAGGACAAATGGCGAGGCAGTCCGTCGAGGTGGCTCTTCAGATGATCGCCGAGGAGGGCGGCATCCTGGGCGGCAAAGAGATCGAGCTTGTCGTAGCTGATGATGCGTCAAACCCCAAGGATAGCGCGCTGGCAGCCCAAAGGCTCGTGTCTCAGAAGGTGGCGGCAGTCATAGGTACCTATGGCTCATCGGTCAACGAGCCCGCCGCCGACATCTACGAGCAAAACAAGATGGTGGACATTGCCTACGGTAGCACGGCGGTCAAGCTCACCATGGCCAAAGAGCGCAAGTATTTCTTCCGCACCTGTGGTCGCGACGATGCCCAAGGGCAGTTTTTCGCCCAGTATGCAGTTGAAGTCATGGGGGCCAAGCGGATAGCGATCATGCACGACAATACCACCTTTGCGAAGGGCGTGGCCGAGGAGGCGAAGAACGCCTTAAAGCCCTATATCGAGGTAGGTAAGGCAGAGCTCGTATACTACGACGCCATAGCGCCGGGCGAGAAGGATTTCTCACCCTCGATCACGAAACTCAGGGAAGCGAAGCCCGATGTGTGGTATTTCACCGGGTATTATCCTGAGGCGGGGCTTTTGGTGCGCCAGGGGCGCGATGCCGGCGTGACCTGTCCCTTCGTCGGCGGTAATGCGGCCATCAACAGCGACTTCGTGAAGATTGCCGGCCTTGAGTACGCCAAAGGCTCCTTGCTCACTCAAGAGCCGATGCCCAGCGACTTGGATACGCCGAAGTCCAAGCGTTTCCTCGAGCTTTATCGTTCCAAACACGGCGATATTCCTTCGAGCCCCTGGCCGGTATACGCCGCCGATGCGGCCTTTGCGCTTGCATGGGCCATCGATAAAGCGGGTCCCGCCGATTCCGATGCGATCGCATCTGTCTTGCGCAACCAGATGGAAGGGTGCACCGGTGTGACCGGAGCGATAGCTTTCACCGAGCGAGGCGACAGGAAGGGAGTTCCCTATAAGATGTATGTCGTCGACGGCGAAGGCAATATAGTGCTTTACAAGCCTTAGAAGAGATTATTGAGGATAAGCGAAGGATAGGTCCCCGTGGGCGTATTTTTAGAACAGCTCGTTAACGGGCTTACTATCGGTTCGTTTTATGCCCTTGTAGCCTTGGGGTATTCGATGGTCTACGGCGTGATGAAACTCATAAATTTTGCCCACGGGGATCTCTTTGCCTTGGGTAGTTATGTTGGTTATGCTATTCTCGTCTACGGTTCGTGCATCATAACGCGCACCTTCGGCGTTTGGGCCGGCATGGCCATCGCCATGGCGTGCGCGTTTCTTTTGGTGGGGGCTGCCGGCTTGGCCATGGAGAGGATCGCGTACAGGCCTGTCACGGCAGCCGGGCGGCTTCCTCTCGTGGTCTCCGCGCTCGGCGTTTCCATATTCCTTGAGAACGCCATCATGGCCATATGGGGGCCTCGTTACCAAGCTTACCCTGCGACCGTCGTGCCCTCTGTGTCGTGGAATATAGCGGGATTGCGCATCACGGCCATGCAATCTTTCATTTTGCTATTTTCTCTTTTTCTCATGGCGATGTTATATTACATCGTGCAGAAGACCAGATTCGGGGCTGCAATTCGCGCGACGGCCTTGGATCGAGAGATGGCCACGATGCTCGGAGTGGATGTCGACGCGGTGATTCGGTTCATATTTTTCCTGGGGCCGGCTTTGGGAGGCATGGCGGGAATTATGAACGGCATGTACTATCGCCAGATCTCCTTTGCCATGGGTTGGAATTACGGGCTCAAAGCCTTTACCGCCACCATCTTGGGCGGCATAGGAAATATCCCTGCCGCCATGGTGGGCGGCCTGCTTTTGGGCATCCTGGAGATGCTGGGGGCCGCTTACATCTCAAGCGCGTGGAAAGATGTCTTTACCTTTCTCGTCCTGATCCTGGTCCTCATCGTCCGTCCGACCGGACTTGTGGGCGAGCGGATTGCCGAGAAGGTGTAGTTGCCGATGAAGAAATTCCTCCTTGCGGCTGCTGTGGCATTTTTTCTGCTCTATCCTTTCCTTGTGAGCGCCTATTTGATAGATGTGGCATTTTTCTTCGGTATTTATGCGCTGCTGGGCTTGAGTCTCAATATAGTCTTGGGCGAAGTGGGGCTATTTGACTTGGGACATGCCGCGTTTTACGCTGTTGGCGCTTATGCGACGGCGATTTTGAACGTTCGCTTCGGCGTTCCCGTGATGTACCTTATCCCGGTGAGCGCATTGGTTTCCGCAACTTTTGCCTATCTTGTAGTCTCGCCTATCATCCACCTGCGCGGCGATTATCTTTGTGTCGTGACGATTGGCATAGGGGAGATCGTCAGGTTGGCCTTGATCAATAACCCCTTCGAAATAACGGGCGGCCCAAACGGTATTACGGGCGTGAGCATGCCGGCTTTGGGCCCTTTCGTCATCAGTTCGCCAAGGGGTTATTACTTCTACGTCTGGATCATCATAGCTATCTCCATTGCGGCGCTCGTTCGTCTTCAGCGTTCGCGCTTGGGCAGGGCGTGGAACTGCGTAAGGGAGGACGAGATCGCTGCCGAAAGCTCAGGAATAGACGTGCGCCACTATAAACTCTTGGCTTTTGTCCTCGGCGCGGCCCTTGCCGGTGTAGCCGGAAACATCTACGCCAGCAAGATCATGGTGGTCTCTCCCGAAAGCTTTACGTTTATGGAGTCGTCTTTGTTGTTTTGTATAGTTCTGTTAGGCGGATTGGGGTCCATCCCCGGCACGATAGCAGGTGCCGGCATCGTGAGCGTATTCCCGGAGATATTTAGGGCGGTGGCCAATTTCCGAATGCTCTTTTTCGGCGGCGCCCTGGTAGCCATGATGATCCTTCGTCCGGGCGGCATATGGCCCAGGAAGAGGGAAGGCGCGGCGTTTGGCTCTTTTTTGGATATAGGCGCAGCGGCCGTGGACGCCGGGGGAAGTGGGCCCTCGCTGGAGCTTAAACCGCGTTGGGATGAACGCAACCTGGCAGAGGGCGACGAGGTTCTTCGGGTTGAAAATCTTACGATGCGCTTCGGTGGCCTGGTAGCGGTTCGCGATTTTCACATGGTCGTAAGGAGGAAAGAGGCGACCAGCCTCATAGGTCCGAATGGGGCGGGCAAAACGACCGTGTTCAATGTGGTGACCGGCATCCATAAACCCGCAAAAGGGAGGATCCTCTTCTTTGGGAAAGATGTCACCGGCCTCAAGCCGCATTCCATAACGAGCCTCGGCATGGCTCGAACGTTTCAAAATATTCGCCTATTCCCAAATCTTACGTGCATGGAAAACGTCATGGCCGGCTCCCACTGCTGTGGGAGGAGCGGAGTATGGTCTTCCCTATGGCGCACCCCCGAAGAGCGCCGGGAGGAGGCGGAGTTGCTGAAAAAAGCTGCCTATCGCCTGAATCAGGTGGGGCTTTGGCCCCATCGCGACGATCTGGCCAGAAGCCTTCCCTATGGCAAGCAGAAATGGCTCGAGATAGCGCGAGCGTTGGCATCCGATCCGCTGCTTTTGATACTCGATGAGCCATCATCCGGACTCAACGATAAAGAAACTGAGGAACTGATGGATTTCCTAAAGAAGCTGACAAAAGACGAAGGGTTGACCCTTTTATTGATAGAACACGATATGAACGTGGTGATGGGCATTTCTGACAAGGTAGTGGTGATGGACATGGGAGTGAAGATCGCCGAAGGACTGCCGCGGGAGATATACAATAATCCCCGGGTAATAGAAGCTTATTTGGGCAAGGATGAATAATGCCGCCGATATTAGTTGCTGAAGGCGTGCGAGTTCGTTACGGAGCTGTAGAGGCTTTAAAGGGCATCTCCCTCTCGTTGGGAGAGGGAGATATAGTAACTGTTTTGGGGGCGAATGGGGCGGGCAAAACGACCCTCCTAAAGGCCATATCTCGTATTTTGCCCTTGACAGGCGGCATCATTAAGTTCAAAGGCGAAGACATGAGGAAATACCCTCCGTTTCGACTTCCATCCTTGGGATTGGCCCATGTGCCGGAGGGCAGGAGGATTTTCTCCACGCTTACGGTGGAGGAAAATTTGCAGTTGGGGAACTATGGCGTCAGGGACAAGATGACCCCTCAAGACGCCGAGCGAGAGATGCGCCGGGTATATGAACTTTTCCCGATACTCGAGGAAAGAAAAAGGCAGCTCGCAGGTACCCTATCCGGAGGAGAACAACAGATGCTGGCCATCGGTCGTGCCCTCGTATCTCGTCCGCAAGTTATGCTCTTAGACGAACCGTCTTTGGGGTTGGCACCGCTTTTGGTACAGGAAATCTTTAGAGTGATCGAGCAAATTCACCGAGAAAGAGGGGTTTCCATACTACTGGTGGAGCAGAACGCCAGAAAAAGCTTGAGCGTGGCGAGTTATGGCTATATCCTAGAAACCGGCAAAGTGCATGCTGAGGGCAAGGCGAAAGAGCTCGCGGGCGACCCGCGCCTCAGGGCTGCCTATTTAGGCGGTGCTGCCATCAGGCGATAGTTTTTTAGAGCGTGCTCTTGACATACGTTATAATGAAATTGAACTGGTTTTAGTTTTTTGCGAGGAGGAGATGAAATGCCCGTCTATAGAAAATCTTCTGGTGAAACTGCCGAAGCAAAAGCCGTAAGAGTGCAAGATGTGCTTCGTCTTTGTGGCGAAGAGGAGGGCGCCATAGCGGCCAAGGTGAACGGCATACCCGTAGACTTAAACGCTTTTGTTCCGGATGACGCCGTCGTGGAGCCTATACTCGCCTCGACTGAAGAAGGCCTCGACATATTGCGTCACTCGGCATCTCACTTGATGGCTCAAGCCATAAAGCGGCTTTACCCGGGGACAAAGCTCGGCATAGGTCCGGCCGTGGAAGACGGCTTCTATTACGATGTGGATCCGCCCCAGAGTCTGACGGAGGATGACCTGCAAAAGATAGAGGAAGAGATGGGGCGCATCGTCAAAGAAGCGCTTCCCGTCGAGAGGATTGAACTGCCCAGGGATGAAGTTATCTCGATTTTCAAAGAGAGAGAGGAAACTTACAAACTCGAACTGATCGAGGAGATAGAAGACCCATTGATTTCCCTTTACAGGCAGGGAGAGTTTATAGACCTCTGCAGAGGGCCCCATGTGCCCAACACGTCGTATATCCGTTATTTCAAATTGCTCTCGCTGGCAGGGGCATACTGGCGGGGGGACGAGCGCAACCCGATGCTCGTCCGCGTCTATGGCACTGCCTTTTCCACGGCCGAATCGCTCAGAAGCTACCTTGATAGGCTCGAAGAGGCCAAAAGACGTGACCACAGGAAGTTGGGGAGAGATCTGGACCTGTTCAGCATTCAACCGGAAGGTCCTGGTTTCCCGTTCTTCCATCCGAAGGGCATGACGATCGTAAACGTGCTGCTCGATTTTTGGCGAAAAGAACACGTCAAGCGCGGGTATATGGAGGTGCGCACCCCGCTGATACTGGAACAGAGCCTATGGATCCGTTCGGGCCATTGGGACCACTACAGGGAGAACATGTATTTTACCGAGATCGATGGTCGTCCTTTCGCCATAAAGCCGATGAATTGCCCCGGGAGCATCCTCATTTACAAGAGCCAACTGAGGAGCTACCGCGATCTGCCTTTGAGGATGGCGGAGCTCGGCACGGTTCATCGTCATGAGCGCTCCGGCGTCTTGCACGGTCTCATGCGCGTACGCTGCTTTACCCAGGACGATGCGCACCTTTACGTGACTGAGGATCAGATCAAAAGTGAGATATTGGGGATAATGGATCTGATGCACCATATATACGGCGACGTCTTCGGGTTTCCGTATCGCGTCGAGCTCTCCACGCGGCCGGAAAACGCGATGGGCGAATTGTCGCAGTGGGAGATGGCCGAATCGGCCCTCAAAGAGGCCCTTGACGAATCGGACACGCCGTATAAGCTGAATCCCGGCGACGGTGCCTTTTACGGGCCAAAGATAGACTTTCACCTTGAGGATTGCATAGGGCGGAGCTGGCAGTGCGGCACGATTCAGCTCGACTTTCAGATGCCCGAGAAGTTCGATGTAACCTATGTGGCGGCGGACGGAAGCCATCGTCGCCCTGTTATGCTGCATCGCACCGTCTTGGGCAGCATCGAGCGCTTTTTGGGCATCCTCATAGAACACTACGCAGGAGCCTTCCCCTACTGGCTTGCCCCCGTGCAGATTCGCATCCTCCCGGTGAAGGACGACTTTTTGTCTTACGCGCGAGAAGTGGAAACTGCCTTGAGGAATTGGGGTGTGCGAACGGAGGTGGACCTGAGGGAAGAAAAGCTCTCGAGGAAGATCCGCGATGCCCAACTTCAGAAGGTGCCATATATGCTGGTGGTAGGTGCGAAAGAGGCGGAAGGCCGTAAGGTTTCGGTGAGGGAACGCACCAAGGGAGATCTCGGCGAGATGGGCCTTGAAGGGCTAAAGGGCCTGTTGAATCAGGAGTTCAACCCGTTTTAGCGTCTTTTGTCCTCATTTATCGTCAACTCATTGTTGTCTGGGGTTGCAAAGACGCCGTGCATGCTTTATAGTTTTAGTCGTTTTGAGAGTGGCCTCAAGCGGCGAGAGAGCTGCCGGGGCTAAAGGCAGTTTGTGATTATATATGGAGGTGAGCATCTATAACTACAAGTACGGAGGAGCCCCGCGTCAACAGGGAGATATGGGCCGCTCAGGTTTTGGTCATAGACGATGAGGGCAAAAAGCTGGGCGTAATGACCGCCCCGGAGGCGCTTCGCATTGCAGAAGAAAGAGGGCTTGATTTGGTCGAGGTGGCCCCGCTTGCCGATCCACCCGTCTGCCGCATCATGGACTATGGCAAGTATAAATATAAGCTCCAGAAGAGGGACAAAGAGGCCCGCAAGAAGCAGAAGGTTCAAAGTCTGAAAGAGATGAAGATGCGCCCCAAGATCGACGAGCACGACTACAATTTCAAAACTCGCAAGATAAGGGAATTCTTGGTCGATGGCCATCGTGTCAGGGTTTCGGTCTTTTTCAGGGGCAGAGAGATGTCTTTCCTGGACAAGGGCAGAGAACTATTGGAGCGCGTGGCGCGCGATTGTAGCGACATCGGGCGCATGGACGCCGGGCCCATCATGGAAGGGCGCTATATGCGGATGACTTTAATGCCTCTTCCGCAAAAGGGCAAGGAAAAAAGAGAAGAGGCCCCAAAAGCTAAAGAAGAGGCTTTGGAATGACGTTGCACATCTTAGGAGGATGACAAATGCCGAAGCTTAAAACTCATTCGGGAGCAAAAAAACGGTTTAGGGTTACGGCCACCGGCAAAGTGGTCTATAAAAAAAGCGGCCGCAGTCACTTGTTGAGCGGCAAGCCGCAGACTCGCATACGTCGCCTAAGGAAAAAGGGGTGTCTAAACCCAACAATGGGCAAACGCGTCAAGAGTCTGTTGCCCTATGCTTAGCAATTTACAATATGAAGAGGTGAAGTTCGATGCCGCGGGTTAAAGGCGGAAGCGCCAGCGACAGCAAGCGAAAGAAACTGTTTAATATAACGAAAGGCTATTATGGCCGCAAAAAGAACGTGTATAGGAGAGCGAAAGAGGCATACCTGCGCTCTCTGACTAACGCATATCGGGATCGCAAGGCCAAAAAGCGAGAATTCCGCAGGCTCTGGATAACGCGGATAAACGCGGCGGCTCGGATAAACGGAATCAGCTACAGTAGCCTCATAAACGGTCTTAGGAAAGCAAACGTGGCGGTGAACCGCAAAATGCTGGCAGAATTGGCTGTGAACGACATGCGGGCGTTCGCCAGACTCGTAGATACAGCCAAGGAGGCGCTGCGTCAATAGCTGTCAAGCTGTATAGCTCTCACAAGCCGGAGAGGACGATAGTCGGAGGGTTCCTCGCGCTCATAGCGTCGGGAGCCCTTTGCATATGGGCGGCTAACGCGAGTTTTAAGCCGTTGTCGTTCATCGACGCCTTGTTCACCGCCACCTCGGCCACGTGCGTTACCGGCCTAATCGTCGTCGATACCGGGCGTGACTTGTCTTTCGTATCGCAGTGGATCGTCCTTCTTCTGATACAATTGGGTGGAATCGGCGTGATGACGTTCACCACTGCGTTGCCATTGCTCGCCGGACAGCGCATAGGATTGCGCCAGAGGATGTTGATGAAGGGTGGGCTTGGCATGGAGACTCCTTCTGGGGCCGTGCGCCTGCTCATGCAAGTCTTAAGGCTGACCGTTTTTTCGGAAGCGCTCGGTGCGCTTTTTCTCTTCTTTGCCTTTTTGCAAGGCAATTGCCCTTTGCGGGCTACGCAGCTTGCCGTGTTCCACACTGTAAGCGCTTTCTGCAATGCCGGTTTTTCACTCTTTTCGGATAGCCTAGAGTCCTTTGCTGCCACATGGGCGGTTCCCGGCATCGTTATGACCTTGATCGTAGCTGGCGGTTTGGGATTTCCCTTTTATGCGGAAGCGGCCTCGAGTTTGCGCACCAGGCGAAAACTCTCCCCTTATTCGAAATTGGTAATGCTGGTCACGCTCGTCCTCATTGCCTCGGGCGCCCTTTTATTTTCCGTTACGGAGTGGAATAATGCTTTTAAAGGCTTAAGCCCTGGCCTTAAAGTGTGGAATGCCTTGTTTTGCGCGATCACTCCGAGGACCGCCGGTTTTGATACTATAAGCGTAAATGCCCTTTCATCGGCGAGTGTCCTTTTGACGGTCTTATTGATGATCATGGGGGCTTCGTCCGGTTCCACCGGAGGCGGCATGAAGGTCACAACGATAGGCGTGTTGTTCGCGACGATGTGGAGCCATTTGAGGGGAAGGGAAGACGCTATTCTGTGGGGGCGGGCTATACCTCATACGGTGCTAATTCGCTCCATTTCCGTGGTGCTCATATATCTGCTTACCCTCTTTTTTGGTTCTTTCATCCTCCTTTTGATCGAACCGTTTCCATTTCGTTGCCTTGTCTTTGAGGTGGTTTCTGCGCTCGGCACCGTAGGGTTGTCTACGGGGATAACCGGAGACCTCTCGTCGGCGGGAAAGCTGGTCCTGATCGCGCTCATGTTTTGGGGAAGGGTGGGTTTGCTGACGTTTATGTATAGCTTGCTTAAAAAAGATCACAAAGGCAGCGTATCTTATCCTGAAGCCACTTTCATAGTGGGTTAAAGCTGGTTCATAAAAGGGAGGGTCGCTCTTGAATGGTGTTAAATCCATCATAGTTATAGGGCTTGGAAGATTTGGGAGCGCCCTGTGCGAGAGGCTCAAGGCCCACAAAATGACGGTCATAGTGGCAGATAGAGATAAAGAGAAAGTCGAGGCGATGGCCGATGTGGCAGATCTCGCCGCTCAGTTGGACTCTACGGACAAGGAGGCACTCACAAAAATCGGCACCAAGGAGATGGACGTCGCAGTTGTGGCCATCGGGGAGGATGTGGAATCGAGCATATTGACCACCGCGATTTTGAAGGAGTTTGACATTCCGCAGATCATATCGAGGGCGCAAAACCCCCTTCATGCCAGGATATTAGCCAGAGTTGGCGCCCATAAGGTCATTTTCCCAGAGAGGGATATGGGGTGGCATGTGGCGGATCTCATTGCGAATCCTTGGCTTCAAGGCTTCTCGCAGTTGCCGAGGAGCGACATCTTGATAGGTGAAATAAAACCCACAGAAGAGATGATAGGTAAAAGCCTGGCGGGTCTTCAATTTAGCGACAGATACGGCGCTGTAGTGGTATTGGCAGAGAGGGGCGGAGAGAAGTTTCTGCCGAAGGCCAACTATATCATAGAAAGAGAAGATAGGCTTACAATTGCTGGGAGTCGTGATGATATAAAGAAGCTAATGGAAAGATATGAAAAGGAGAAGGAGGACTCATGATTGGCCGATCTTGTCGAAGAAACGAAAAGGCTGCGGGAAGAATTTTATTTTAAGCTGAACGCAACCTCCAGCAGTGAGGATCTGCGCGATTTGCAAATTTTTTATTTGGGGCGCAAGGGCGCCTTGACCGGTTTGCTTAAAACGGTCGGCTCTCTCCCTCCGCAGGAGAGACCGGAAGCGGGACGAGCCGTTAACGCCCTGCGAGAAGAACTTGAGGAGGCCATAAAGAGTCGCAGGGATGAGATCCTTTCCCTCGAAGAAGAGGAACTGGAGGAGAAACAGTGGGTCGACGTGACGCTGCCGGGTCGTGGGAGGCCTTGGGGGCGCTTTCATCCCGTGATCCAAGTTATGCATGACGTGATAGAGATATTTTTGGGCATGGGCTTTTCGGTGGCGTTGGGGCCGGAGGTCGAGGACGATTTTCACAACTTCGAGGCCCTTAACATCCCTCCACATCACCCGGCCAGGGATATGCAGGATACGTTCTACGTCGATGGCGGATTGCTCCTTCGCACCCACACGTCTCCCGTTCAGGTCAGGTCCATGCTGCGCTACGGTGCGCCGTTGCGCGTGGTCTGCCCTGGAAGGGTATACAGGCGAGACAGCGATCCGACGCATTCTCCCATGTTTCATCAGTTGGAGGGGCTTTTGGTGGACGAAGGGGTCTCCGTGGCGGATTTGAAGGGGTGCCTGGAGCAGTTCGCCAAATTGGTCTTCGGGAGGCCCGTAAAGACGCGGTTCCGCGCCAGCTACTTTCCTTTCACCGAGCCGTCTATGGAGACCGATGTGGAGTGTATAGTTTGCTCCGGCAAGGATCCCAGCTGCCGTGTTTGCAAGGGCACGGGGTGGCTCGAGATTGCCGGAGAGGGAATGGTTCATCCGAACGTATTGCGCGCCGGCAATATAGATCCTGAGCGCTACAATGGTTTTGCCTGGGGAATAGGACTTGATCGGATCGCCATGCTCAAATATGGCTTAAATGATTTGCGCGTCCTCTTTACGGGAGATTTGGCTTTTTTGCAGGGAGGGTGGCTTTAGTTGAAGTTATCGTGGAAATGGCTTCAGGAGATAGCATTTTTGCCCGTTGATGCATTTACCTTGGCTGAAAAGTTGACCGCCGCCGGGACCGAGGTGGAATCGATCGAAGAAGTGGCTCCCAACCTGGCTGGGGCTGTTATAGCTTCTGTCAGGGAAATTGTTCCTCACCCAGGGGCGCCGCACTTGAAGGTCGCTGAGGTGGAGTGGGGGGAAGGAAGTGCGCGGTGCATAACTGCCGCTACAAACGTCAAAAAGGGCGATAGGGTGCCCTATGGGCCGCCTGGAGCCGTTTTGGCCGACGGCACAATTTTGGGCGTGCGCGACTTCGATGGAGCGAGCAGCGAGGGTATGATGCTCTCTGCCGAGGAGATCGGCCTGCCTTCCATCCAGGAGGAAGAAGGTATACTGATCCTGCCGCCCGATGCCCCTATAGGAGAGGACGTCCGTTCCTGGCTAGGCCTCGATGATGTCGTAATGGAGCTTTCGATAACTCCAAACAGGGGTGATTTGTTGAGCGTCCTCGGTGTAGCGAGAGAGTGCTGCGCCATCATCCCTGAGGCCAGATTAAAGGGGCTTAAAATCCAACGCTTGGACGATGAGGGAGAATGGCCCCTTCCTTTCGAAGGGATAAAGCTACTGCACGACGGATGCTTGCTGTATCTTTTGGGCCTGGTCACGGATGTGAACATCGCACCTTCGCCTATAAATGTGAAGGTTAAATTGGCTCTGTCGGGCATGCGCCCCATAAACAACGTCGTGGATGCTACTAACCTGGTGATGCTCCTTTTGGGGCAGCCCCTTCACGCCTTTGATTACGATCGTTTGCCGTCTCCTGAAATCACAGTGCGGACCGCCAAAGACGGAGAGCGATTTATAACGCTCGACAACAAGGAGCGCATCTTAACGCCCTCCGACCTCCTCATAACGAGCGGCGGCGTAGCCGTCGGTATAGCCGGCGTTATGGGCGGCGCCAATACGGAGGTTACCGAGAACACGCGGAGGATCGTGGTGGAGTCGGCAATATTCGATCCTATAATGATCAGCGCCACATCCAGGCGGCTTGGGATAGCGAGCGAGGCCGCCTACCGCTTTGCGAGGGGTGTGGATCCGGCAGGCGCCAGGACTGCGCTGGAATGCGTATTGCAGCTTTTGAGAGAATGGGGTGCCGCTGTGCCGCATCCGATCGTCAAATCGGAGGCGCGCGGCTCGCGAGGCTCTCGGATCGTTTCGCTCCGCGGGACATCTCTGGAAAAATATCTCTTATCGGGCGACATGGATGAAGCCTCTAAAATCTTGACCCGCCTCGGGTTTGAAGAGGTGGTGAGGGAGAAAGACAGGACGGCGTTTCTCGTGCCGACATATCGTCTCGATGTCTCCATCGAAGAAGACTTGATCGAAGAGGTGGCGAGGATAAAGGGATATGACTCGATCCCGTCGCGACTGCCGCCATTCCTTCACAAACCTGGCGAAAAAGGCATAGAGATGAAAGTCCAGGGGCGCCTCAGAGAGATAGGCATGGCGCGCGGTTACGCGGAAGTCGTAACTTACAGTTTTATATCGCCTGATTTTGTGCCACTGCTTCGCTTTAAGCCAAACGACCCGAGGTCTTCGGCCGTGTCTTTGCTAAATCCATTGAGCAAGGATCAGGCAGTATTGCGGACCAGCTTATTGCCGGGGCTTCTGGAAGCGGTGTGCAGTAACGTGAGGAACGGATGGCGTGCACCTGTCAGGATCTTCGAAATGGGGCGCGTATTTTGCGCTAAAGAAAACGGCGTCCTCGAGGAGGACCACATAGGTGGCGTCGCTTTCACCGGAAAGGAGGCGCGCGTCCTTTATCCCGAGCTTTTAGACGACCTCCTCTCGGTGAAGGCCGATGTGGAGGCATTTGCTGCGGCAAGTGGCCTCGAACTCTCTTTCGTCTCGGGCGAAGAAGCCTTCGCTCACAAGGGGCAGTCCGCCCACATCTTATGCGAAGGAAAGAGAATAGGCTATCTGGCGCGCATAAAGCCGTCCATAGAGAGGAAACTCGAGCTGGGAGCGAGCGTTTACGCCTTTGAGTTCGACTTGTCCCCGTTGACGCGAGAGTTCTTCCCGCACTACGCTTTGAGCGATCGCTTCCCCCCCGTGATGCGAGATGTAGCCATCATCGTTCCGAAAGGAAAGAGCGCCGATTCTGTGCTCGATGACATCAAGAGGCTTGCCTCTTCGCTCGTGTGTTCCATTCGCCTCTTTGACGTATACGAGGGCCAGGGGATACCCCAAGGACACAGAAGCCTGGCTTTCTCGTTGGAATACAGGAGCCCAGAGCGGACGCTCAGCGATGAGGAGGTTGAGGAGCACCATAGAAGTCTCAGGGCAGCTCTGTCAAGGGAAGGCTATGTTTTAAGATAGCTTTTAAGAAGGGGAGGGTGAGCAGATGAACGAGGCCTTGGAACGGATCGAACGTATAGTTACGACGACAGTGGAGAAATACCGTCTTCTTCAGAGGGAAAAAGAGGAATGTCAAAAGGAGGCGGAGAGGCTCAGGGCCCAGCTTCAGGAGAAGGAAGCCGAAGTCATGCGCTTGAGGAGAGAGCGCCAGCAGGCTGCAGAGGACTTGGAGCGCGAGGTGGCGGCATTGAGGGAGGAGCGCTCCCAGATGAATCAAAAATTGAGCGAACTCCTGAACAAGCTCACCTCTCTTTCCTTCTCCGAGACGGACGTTGATGCGGACTCCGATCGCTGATTCAGACGGGGCGATGCTTGCGGTGGAAAAGCGGAGCGTGAGGATAAAGTTAGGAAAGCGCTCTTATAATGTGCGCACCGCCCTCGAGCCCGAGCAGCTCGACCGTGTCGTAGCGCTGTTGCACCGCGTCATAGAAGAGAGCGGCGACAATCGCGATCAGGAGGAGTTGTTGGTTTTAACCAGCCTCCGTCTGGCCTTCTTCTTGGATGACATCGCCTCGAAGCTGGAAAGCCTTCTTGGGGAGGGCCGAAAGAGGATTTGAGCGTTCCGTCGATCATCGACATAGCCGCACTGTTTCTACTGCTTGTTTTCGTGATAAAGGGGATTTTGAGAGGTTTCGTCATCGAAGTGCTCACGCTCTTCGGGCATATCGGGGGCTTCGTTTTGGCGTGGCGTTATGCACCCGCTCTGGGGAAAGAGCTCTCTCGCTTCTTCGCATGGAGTGAGGGAGTAAGGTTTGTCGTATCGTTGGTGGCGATATTCGTGGCCATCAACCTCCTCGTGGCGTTGGCTGCCAGAGTTATAAGGGGTTTTTTGAGGCTCGCCAAACTCTCTGGCCTGGACTACGTCCTTGGCGCTGCAGTCGGCGTGGGCAAGACCTTTTTATTGTGCCTCGTCTTTTACGCCGTGGCAGCATCGCTCGCCCCCGTCGTGCCGCCGAGCTGGTTGCACGATAGCCGCTCCATGGTCATAACTGCTAAAGCCTGGCCTTATGTGAGCACTTGGCTCGTCGAAAACGGTATCGTAAAAATCGACCAGATGCTTGCAATCCCTGGAGGAAGAGACCTCTTCCGCGACGGAGATATATAAATGATCATCTCGTCCAGGGCCAAGAATTGCTTGGAGGTTGAAAAAGTCCTTTCGCTCATCTGGAGAAATTGCAGGAGCGAACTGGGCGTGACCGCGTTTAGGAGGCTCGAGCCGGCGTCGAACCTCAAAGAGCTTTCCTATCGTCAGGCCGTCCTGTTGCAATACAAACGCTACACGCAAATCTACGGCGATCTTCCCTGGTCCGATGGGATATCCAGCATAAGGCCTCTCATCGAAGGAGCGAAAGCGACGGGGATCCTCTCCGGGGAGGAGCTCCTCCTCTTCAAGAAAATCATAAGACTGGCGTCGGCTATGCGCGAAATAGTGCCCATCCTCAGAGAAGAAGGATATGCCGAGCTGGCCAATTTACTTAAGGGCGCCAGGGACTTCAGCGCGGAGGCCAAGTCGCTATCCGTCCTCTCTGACGACGGCAGGCTCTACGATCACGCCTCGCCGAGGCTCAAGGATATACGCCTTAAGCTCGCCCATGCGAAGGAGCGCGCCAGAGCCGCAGGGCAAAAACTCGTTAATGACCGCAGATTCGGTGGTTTTTTAAGAGAACCGATACTTTATTTGAAGGACGAACGCTTCGTCGTCCTGGTCAAACGAGAAAGCGTCTCCATGTTTCCTGGAGTTGCATTGGAGCTATCTGGCTCGGGCAACTCCGTGTATATGGAACCCCACTCCCTGGTTCGCCTGAATAACGAAATTGCTGTGCTCGTCAGGGATGAAAGAGAGGAAGAGCGTCGCATTCTAAGGGAACTTACGGAGATGTTGCTCCGCCGCGAGCGCCATCTTCTGGAGGGCGAAGACCTTTTGGGAATGGTCGATTTGCTATACGCTACTACGGTACATATGGAAAAGGGACGCTGGACCTTGCCAGAGACATCCCGAAAGAGCTCCTTCAGCTTCCACTCCTTGCTACATCCGCTCTTGGGGGAAGGCGCGGTTCCTATAGACATCCGCTGTGGTGAGCATTTTCGGATCCTCGTTATAACGGGGCCCAACACCGGAGGCAAGACCGTGGCATTGAAGAGCACTGGTCTGGCTGTGGCTTTAGCTTGGCTGGGCTTGCCAATCCCGGCGAGCGCCGGCTCCTGGGTGGGGGATATCGATCATCTCGATGTGGACATAGGGGACGAGCAGAGCATAGAGCAGAACCTTTCTACCTTCAGTTCTCACCTGAAAAATATTGTAGAGATGCTAAAGGAAGCCACCGATAGGTCTCTCTTTCTGCTCGACGAGCTCGGTGCCGGCACCGACCCCCAGGAAGGCGCAGCCTTGGGTGTGGCCATATTGGAGGCTTTTTTGAAGATAGGGTCCATGGTTTTAGCTACCACTCATCATAACCTCATCAAGCGTTATGCCTTGACCACACCGGGAATAGAGACGGCGAGCGTCGAGTTTGACAGCGAAAAACTCACCCCCACCTATAGGTTGCTCTTCGGCGTCCCAGGCCGCAGCAACGCCCTCCTCATAGCGGAGAGGCTCGGCCTTCCGAAAGACGTCGTCCTTCGGGCTCGCGAGGAATTAGGCCCTCACGAGGTCTCCGTAGAGGAGATGATAGGGCAACTCCAGGAAAAACAGGCTCGCCTGAATGCCCTCGAGGAGCGGCTGCTCGCAGAGAAAGAAGAGGTCAACATTATTAAGAGAGAGCTTGAGGAGCGCCTCTTTCGCCTGGAAGCTGAGAAAGAAAAGGCCTTGGCCGCTGCTGACAGGAAGGCTCAAAGGATAATACGCGAGGCGGAAGAAGCTGCGCGCGCGTATATCAAAAAGATTGAAAGGGCATCCAAAGATGCAGCCCTACGCGAAGCGAGCCGCCACCAAAAAAAACTTAAGGAAATCACAAGGTCCAGCGAAAAGAGAGAGGAGAGAAGGATCGAAAAACTCTTTTCCGTCGAAGGGAATGCGCCCAAGGTTGGCGACGCTGTCTCTATTGCGGGCATGGCTGTCAAGGGCATCGTCGAATCGATAGAGGGAGACAAGGCTGTCGTGCGCTCCGGTGCCGTCAGGCTTGAGGTCCCCGTTAAGCGGATAGCGACGGCAAAAAGCGCTCCGGAGGAAGAAACACTGAAGGTGCGCGTGGAGAAGCCCGTTCAGGCCCCGGGGCCTTCCATAATGGTCAGGGGTCTAACAATCGACGAAGCCATCCCTATGGTCGAACGCTACTTGGATCAAGCTTTCAGGGCAGGCTATGGCGAAGTCGCGGTAATCCACGGCCGTGGTGAAGGTATATTGCGCCGTGCTGTGCAGGAGCTGTTGCGGACGCTGCCATACGTGGAAGATTTCAGGCTCGGTGGCCCGGGAGAGGGAGGAGAAGGGGTCACGATTGTTCGCTTTAGGCGGTGATCCCTTCCGGATTGTGCGCTCCGACGAAGCACCATCATGAAGTGGCTCAACATGACGTGAGACATAATTACTGCTTTACTTGTCATTTTTAGGGTGAACCAAAGAAGACAGGTCGAAAGATTCTTTTTTGACAGTCCATCCGGCATAGGTGTTCCCTTCGGACCAAACGTCCTCAAGACGATATAGTATTTCTTGGGAATTCGGCTGTATCTTCGCCGCTACGCTCACGATCAGCGCGTTTAGCAAGCTCATGGCCGTGGTGTAGGAAACTACGAAAGATATTGCGTTGCACGGGACGGTTATCGTCAGGTCAGAATGCTGCGCCGTGCTGGAGGTGAGGCTGTTGGAGATTAAAGCGGTCTTGATCCCTAAGGACTTGGCGAATTTCAACGTTTCGTATGTGCCCTTCGCGTACCTGTGAAAGCTTATGCCTAAAACCAGCGGCTTTTTGTGATGACAGGAAGACTTGACCAACTGCTCCCTCACGAAGTCTCCCACCAGTAATCCCAAGTTTGGCAGAAACCAGGAGAGGTAAAAATGCAGATAATATGCCAAAGAGAAGGCGCTCCTGAAGCCCGAGATGTATACAAAGTCGGATTCCACAATCATATTGACGAGCTGGTCTAATCTTTCTTGTTCTAATTTGCTGACTGCGATAGTCAGCGCTTCTAAATCCTCTCCCATAACCCGCTTCCCCAAGCTTTCGCCCTTACCTGCCGCTTCCAAATATTTCCTGTATTCGTATTCCGGAGAAAACTGTTCTACCATAACTTCTTGGATGGCTTGCCTCATCTCCGGATAACCGTCATAACCTATGGCGCTGGCGAACCTCACCACGGTGGACTCGCTCACCCCCACCTTGTCTGCCAGCTCGCCAGCGGTCATAAAAGCCGCCTCCGGCATCCTCTCGAGCAAAAAATGGGCCACCGCGAGCTGTCCCGACGAAAGCTCCGGCAACTTTCGCATGATCCTTTCCTTTATCCCTTCATACATATTTATTACGTCCTCTCTGTTATGTACGGTAAACCTTGACTGGAATTATTATACGCCATCCCCTTTAAAATGCTTACGAACTGGTGGCGGATATTAAAATAAATACTAGTTTCATCACATTGCTAGCTTCTATAGTATTGCTCTTCCAACAAGCTTTCTTATAAAGTTATGGTAATATGCACAAAAATAGGCAGCCTAAACAAAAACAGTAGGCTGCCTTGAGAATTTAGAAAGTATACGTTAAATAGATAATTGTTACTTATTAATATTTGCCAACACTATTATTATTGCTATATACCAAAGTAAGATAGTTAATAAGGGGAAAAGTAAACTTTGCCCGTTGAACCCTGTCCAGCTTCCCAGCCCTCCGGCGATAGGAGGAATACTATATAGAATATAACCCCGGCTTTTGCTGTCTGGGAAAACTTTTTGCAAAACCCAAAGAAAACAAATGCCAATACTACCCCATGGCAGCGAACAACCAATAGAATAAACCATCATATCACTAAAATTTATCATTTAAATATCCTTTCATTGTAAAAAATGAAGAAAAAGCATTATCTTCCTTTTGATTATGCTAATTTATCAACAATTTCGTAAGTGTAGTTAGAGGATAATTAACCCTATCGAGACAATAATACCTACGAGAATGGCATTCATGAGGCAGTAGCCCATTATATCCCGAATACCAAGATTAGCGATAGCCAGAAGGGGTAATGCCCAGAAGGGCTGTATTTGGTTCGTCCACGAATCTCCCCACGCAAGGGCCATGGCGACTTTTGCACTCGATGCTCCAATCTCATGAGCAGCCTGCATCATAATGGGTCCTTGAACAGCCCATTGACCACCTCCTGATGGAATGAATATGTTTAATATTCCCGCACTCCAGAATGTAAAAAGTGGAAGGGTGTTCGCTGTTGAAAAACTTACAAAAAGGTCCGAAAGCCACTTTGCCAGCCCAGAGCTCCCCATCATACCCATCATCCCTGCATAGAAGGGAAACTGGAGGATGATGCCGCCACTTGTCTTAACAGCGTTATTAATAGCATTAGCATAACCAGCTAGTGTTTTATGAGCGATGATTCCAAAGACCATAAAGATCATAATCAGAATATCAAGGTTAAGATTAAATGAGGGTTGCTTGGAAAAATAATCATAGAGCATCCAGCCACCAGCGAAAGCAACAAGGATTGTTAAGATAATGCTGTTATCCATCTTTTGTGCCGGAGTATCGATAGTCTCTTTTTTCCTCTCTATGTGCTCTTCGGCAAGCAGCTTTGGGTCTATCTCCACGACTAATTCGTTCTTCTTTGGATACATTAAGTAGAAGATTGTAGGTATAGTTATAACTAGTACGATTGTAATAATAAGATTCCAAGAACTATAGAGTGTTTCGGTAACCGGGACGACCCCCATGAGCTTCTCAAGGAAATGACCAGGAGTGGCAATAACAAGAGGTATGCTGGAAGAGGGGCCGCGAATTACATTTCCTCCGTATGCTGCTGCCACAAGAAGGGGATAATGTAATCCTTTCCCTAAGTTGTTTTTTGCAAGCTCTCTTGCGACCAAAGCGCCAGCAATCAATCCAAAAGCCCAGTTAAGATAGCTAGTAAGGCAGCCCACAAAAGCCATAAAAAGCACTGCTCGCCTCGGGCTTTTTGGAATGCTTGCCAAAGCCTTCAGCAACCGTTGTATGACGGGGGCACTTGCCAGTGCGTGCCCTGTGACAAGGACAAGTACCATCTGCATAGTAAAGCCATATAGACTGAAGAATCCTTTCCCCCAATACTGATTCATTTCATGGGCACTTTTCTTCATTATTAGCATACCCATAATATAAACTATTACGCTAAGTATAACTGCAAGTGTGAAGGGTTGTGGAAGATATTTTCTGACAAGTCGTACGAAAAAATTAGTCATTGCATGAAGCATTACTGTCACCTCCAAGAAAAATTGATTTTGAATCTGATAAGAATAAAATGAGCCATTGCTTCTAATAGCTTACTAAGATTCTTAAGTCGCCTCCTTTCTTTAGGAAGAGAGTAGAGATGTAAACTTTTGTTAGCGCAATATTATATTGAACTATATTGATTTGATCTTTTACTTAAGCCTCAGTCCTTCATCACCTTGAGGTCGTTGGCTACATGAAAGCGCGCGTCCGTGAGCTGGCGCAGCTCATCCAGGGTGATTTCTGGAGCTATTTCCTCCAGGACGAGTTTTCCTTCAATGAACCTCATAACCGCCAGTTCGGTCACGAGTAAATCCAGCGCGCCGTAGCCGGTTATTGGAAGAGTGCAACGTGAAAGTATCTTGGACTTCCCGTCGCCCGTAGTATGGGTCATAGCGACGATTACAGACTTGGCACCTGTGACTAAGTCCATGGCTCCACCTACGCCCAACTGCTTGCCATTGGGTATTATCCAGTTGGCGATATTGCCTTCTTGGTCGACCTCCAAAGCGCCTATCACGGTGACATCGATGTGGCCTCCGCGGATCATCCCGAATGAAGTGGCACTGTCAAAATAAGAACATCCCTTCCTTTCGGTTATAGGACGTCGCCCTGCGTCGATGAGGTTGCGGTCCTCTTTGCCGGGTGCGGCAGGTGGGCCCACGCCGAGAATTCCGTTTTCCGCCTGAATATAAACTTCTTCGCTCTTGATGTATTCAGGGACCATGGTAGGTATTCCGACGCCGAGGTTGGCGAAGAGAGGTTTCGGCATCTCCTCAAGCTCTTGGGCTATCCTTTTAGCTATCCTTATTCTTGCTGCTTCCTTTTCTACGATGGTCACTAAATTCACCTCCCCAGACACAGGATGTCGACAAAAATGTGCGGCGTAACTATGCACTCCGGGTCCAATGACCCCGTCGGGACTATTTCGTCTACTTCTGCGATAGTAACAACGGCGCCCATAGCCATGAGAGGGTTAAAGTTCCTGGCCGTCTTGTAATAAACGAGGTTGCCCAGCTCGTCCGATTTGTGGGCCTTTATCAGGGAAAAATCGGCTCCTATGGCTTCTTGTAGCACGCATTCTTTGCCGTTAAAGGTTTTGGTTTCTTTGCCTTTGGCCAACTCTGTCCCTACGCCTGTGGGGGTGTAAAAAGCGGGTATCCCAACTCCTGCGGCGCGGATGGCCTCGGCCATGGTTCCTTGAGGGATGAGAGTGACCTCAATTTCGCCGTTGTTAAAGGCTTCCGCCACTTCCGGGTTCCAGTTGAAGTAAGACCCGATGACGCCTTTGACCTGTTTATTCCTGAGCAGCTTGCCCAACCCTATGCCGGGGGAACCCAAGTCGTTGCTTATTATCGTTAAATCTCTCGCGCCGCTTTCCGTGAGGGCTTCGATCAACATGTTTGGAACCCCTGCATTCCCGAACCCTCCGACCATAATGCGAGCGCCCGGTTTTATGAGTGAAATCGCTTCCTTTATCGATTTCAGTTTTTTGCAATCAATCGGCACAGCTTACCGCCTCCTCTTGCGCGTTTTTATGCTAAAGCATCAGATTTTCGTATATAGTGGCCATCCCTTGTCCGCCGGCAATGCAGATAGCGGCAAGACCGAGTTTGGCTTTTCTTTTGACCATCTCGTGGAGGAGTGTCGCCGTGATCCTGGCGCCAGAGCAACCGAGGGGATGCCCCAAGGCGATAGCCCCGCCGTTTACGTTTACGATCTCCGGATCGAAGGGCAACTCTCTGAGCACAGCCAAGCTTTGGGCGGCGAAGGCCTCGTTTAACTCTACGATGTCAATGTCATCCAGACGCAACCCTGCTCGCTTCAAGGCGTCTTTCGTTGCGGGGACGGGCCCAATCCCCATGATGCGAGGGTCAACCGCCGCTATGCCTATGGAAACTAATCGAGCTATGGGCTTCAGGCCAAACTCTTTCGCTTTCCTTTCGGAAGTGAGTAGAAGTGCGGCAGCACCGTCGTTGCGGCTTGAGCTGTTTCCCGCCGTCACCGTGCCGTCTTTCTTAAAGGCCGGTTTGAGAGCAGTGAGCTTTTCGAGGTTTGTGTCGCGCCTCGGCCCCTCGTCTACGTCGACTGTGATGGGTGCCCCCTTGCTTTTAGCGATGGTTATTTGGACGATTTCCTCTGCGAATCTTCCGGCGTCAATAGCCCTGATCGCCCTCATGTGGCTCCTGTAGGCGAACTCGTCTTGTTCCTTTCGCGAGATCGCATACATCTCTGCCAGGTTTTCAGCGGTCTCTCCCATAGTGAAGCGCCCATAGGTTTCTTCCGGTTGGGATTTAGGCTGGCTTTCCGTGTTGGGGTCGACGAGCTCTCCGTTGCCTGCCACATAACCGAACCTGCATTTGCGAAGGTAATAAGGGGCTGTACTCATGCTTTCAACGCCGCCCGCAATGATGACGTCTGTGTATTCGGCTTGGATCTGCCAGGCAGCGCTTGCTATGGCCTGCATTCCGGAGCCGCATTGTCTGTGGACCGAATAGGCCGGAAGGTTTTCTGGCAAGCCGGCTTTGAGTGACGCTACGCGGGCTATGTTGGGAGCGTCGGTGGTGGGCTTGGCCTGGCCTATGATGACCTCGTCAATTGTTTCTTCGTTCAATCCGGTAGAAGACGCGACTTCCCTGATTACGGGCACCAACAAATCTTCCGGCAAAACGTCTTTGAAACACCCACCCATTTTCCCTACGGGAGTGCGTTTAGCTGCTATTACCACGACTTGCTCCAATCCTTTACCCACCCTTCTGTCTTGTGATGCAATTTACGCGTCAAAATATATCACGATGCAAAAATTGTGTCAATAGGGTTGGCTTGACATGGTTGAGATCATGCGTCATGATGCTGTAAGCGTTCTTCTGATAAAAACTGGGCTGGTATGCTGGAGGAGGGGAGAGCCTTGGCGCGCATCCTGATCGCCGACGATGCGCCGATAGCCAGGGCGATGCTCAGGAGGCTCTTGGAGCAGATGGGGCATTGCGTGGTGGGGGAAGCCGAAAACGGCAAAAAAGCCGTGGAGCGGTATATGGCGTTACATCCGGACTTGGTGGTCTTAGATATAACAATGCCCGTGATGAACGGCATCGATGCCCTCCGTGCGATACGCCGCTTCGACCCGAAGGCCAAGGCCATAGTAGTTAGCGCCTTAGGGCACAGCAGGAGCATAAAAGAGGCGATAGATGCTGGGGTCATCGAGTTCGTCTTGAAACCCTACGAGCCGGATCGGGTGACCCGGGCGGTCAATCGAGCGCTCGCATCTTGACAAAAGCCTTCAGTTAAGATCTGACGCGGATATCTCCTTGAAGTCGTGACGGAGGTGGTTTTGTGTCCTCGTGGCAGTGCGCACTTCTGCTATTGGGAGGGCTTGGGGTCTTCCTTCACGGTATGGAATACTCTGCATCTTCCTTCCGAGAAAGCCTCGGCGACAGGACGAGGCGCCTTTTGGCTTCATTGGGAGAGAGGAAATCCTTGTCGTTTCTATTCGGCATCCTCTTGTCGATCTTATCTCAGAGCAGCACTGTGGCCATCTCGTTTGCCGTCGGGCTCGTCGATTCGGGCCTGCTATCGCTTTCGGGTGCTTTGGTGGCGATGATGGGTTCAAGCGTGGGGAATGCCTTTATCGTACTGTTCTTGAGCCTGGGGATCGTGAAGTATGCGCCTGCTCTTTTGGTCGCATCTGTGTTGGCCGCCCGATCTGGCAATCGTGAAGTTCAAAGGTGGAGCAGGCCTCTCGGGGGCATCGCGCTGGTACTGACCGGCATGTTCCTCATAAGGCTTGGGGTGCATCCGCTGATATCGGAACCATCGGCGCGGGGACTTTTGCTCTTCTTTTCAAGTCAACCGATCCTCATGGGAGCCGCTGTCTTTATCCTTACAGCGATACTTCAGAGTAGCACTGCCGTAATGGCCATGGGTGTAGCGCTTGCGGCGTCCGGCCTTTTGCCTCTGAAGGCGGCGTTTCCGTTGGTGCTCGGGGCATACCTCGGGTCGTCGATCACGGTGATGCTCGTCGGGATGGGGAAGAGGAGGCGTGCGCGCAGTGTCGCTTGGGGCACGTTCATTTACAGGCTTTTGGGCGTGGTTATAGCTTTGCCGTTGGGAAAGCTTTATCTGGGCTTGGCGCAACGGCTTTCCCCTTTCATACTATACGAGATGGTATATGTTCAGATGGCCGTGGCTTTGGTGAACGCGGCGTTGCTTTTGCCGTTCGCGAACCTTTTGAGCTCTCTTTGTCTCGGCCTGGTCCCGGTGAAAGAAGAGCCGGGCGAGCCGATTTACCTCGACGAGAGCCTGCTGTCTTTTTCGGACGTTGCCCTCGCCTTGCTTTCGCGGGAGACCGTTCGAGCAGCCAATTACCTCGAGGAGTTATTGCAGGCTCTCCTGTGCGGCGGCGAATCGGATCGCGCTAATAGGATTCGGGAATCCTTAGGGGATCTGTTGGAGGCATGCCTGCGTTATCTTTCCTCGATGACGGTACCTTTAGAAGATGAGCGCCTGCGGAGGGAATATATGAGCGTATCTTATTCCCTGGCCGTGCTCAAGGAGATGGCAGATATCATTACGAGCAGGCTGTGGCCGGTGGCCCATGCGCTTCAGGGGTGCGATCGCTTGGTGGCGGCGTTATTAGAGACGCTGCGCGATGCGTTAGGTGCTTTTGCCTTGGGCGAAGAGGATTTCGTCCGTAAGGCGAAAGCCTCCTACGAACGGTATATGGAAGAGGAACGCACGCTGCGTTCGACGCTCGTCGGTGCGGCCAATGGCGCACACGGGATGAAGAGGTTGAGCGCGATCATGACCTTGAGCGGCATAGCCAGAATGGCGTCTGAGCTCGCCGGCGGCGTGATTATGGTAGAAGGCCGAGAACGGGCGAGCGAGTGAGGAGGAGGAAGGATGTTTCGAAGAGAAAAAGCGCAACAAGCGAGACTTTTTAAGGAGGATCGAGACCGCCTGTTCAAGCTCCTTTCGGAAATGGTCGAAGTCGCCCAGAGGGCGCTCGATAAAGCCATGCGGGCTCTTCTTGAGCATAGCGACGACTTGGCGTTGGAGGTCATTAGGGTGGATGAGGAAAAGGTGGATCTGCTAGAGATTGAAATAGAGCGGGAATGCCTTCGCCTCATAGCCATGCGCCAACCTGTGCGGGAGGAGCTGCGCTTCGTCTTCTCCGTCCTCAAGATAATAACGGACCTCGAGCGCATAGGCGACCAGGCTGTGAATATCGCCCAGAGGACGCTCGATTTGAATAGAGAAGGGCTTTTGAAACCGTTGGTGGACATCCCCAAGATGGCCGAGATCTGTCAGGAGATGATTTCGGGGGCGATCCGGTCCATGGTCGAAATGGATGCAGAGCTGGCAAAGGCCGTCTCCTTGAAAGATGAAAAGGTGGATGCCTTAAACCATGCTATATTGGCCGAGCTCGTGGAGATCGCTGGACGCACTCACATCAGTGATCCGCTTTCGATAAAGAAGGCCACGGACCTCATGTTGGTGGCCCGTCATCTCGAAAGGGTCGGAGACCACGCGTCAAACATCGCGGAGCGCTCCTTCTTTTTCATAACCGGCAAACGCATAAAAGAAGAACTCGCTGCAGGAAAAGGGCAGAGCTCTTGATGTGCTTTATCTTTGTTCTACGCCGGCACCGAGGTATATCGCCCTCACTTGGTCGCTCTTCAATAGCTCGCTTGAAGGTCCTGAAAGTACGATCTCGCCCGTTTCCAGCACGTAGGCCTTGTGGGAGGCCTTGAGCGCCATGCGAGCGTTTTGTTCAACTACCATGATCGAGGTGCCTTGGGCATTTATCATCTTTATTATATTGAAAACCTCTTTTACCAAATACGGGGCAAGGCCCAGCGATGGCTCGTCCAAGAGTAAAAGTTTGGGCCGAGCCATCAACCCCCGGCCCACTGCGAGCATCTGCTGCTCGCCGCCGCTCAAGCTCCACCCTAACTGATTTTTCCTCTCCTTCAATCTGGGAAATAGGGAAAAGACCCTTTCTATATCTTCTTCTATTTCCTTCAATACCTCCTTTTTAGGTTTGCCTGAGTTGAACCTGCTTACGGCTCCTATCCTGAGGTTGTCCAAAACGCTGAAGGCCGGAAAGATCATCCTGCCTTCCGGAACGTGAGCTATCCCCAGGCTTACGATATTTTCTGGAGGGAGGCCGTCGATCCTACGCCCCATGAAGGATATGCTCCCGGAAGCTGGCTTGAGGAGTCCGGATATGGTCTTCAAGAGCGTGCTCTTTCCTGCGCCGTTTGACCCTATGAGCGATGTGATCTCTCCTTCGTTTACCTCAAGAGAAACGCCTTTGAGCGCCTGGACGGATCCATAATATACATCTATCGAGTTAACCTGCAATAACATCCTCCGGCTCCTCCTCCCCCAGATAAGCCTCTATCACCTCTGGGTTGGTCTGGATTTCCTGCGGATTTCCTTCGGCTATCTTCCTGCCAAAATTTAAAACCGTGATCCTGTCGCACACTTCCATCACAACTCGCATGTTGTGCTCTATGAGGATAACCGTGATGCCAGTGTCGCGAATTTTCCGCGTGAGTTCGATCATCCACTCTTTCTCTGCGGGGTTCATGCCGGTAGCCGGCTCGTCCAAGAGGATGATTTGGGGTTCGAGCGCTAGCCCCCTCGCGATCTCCAACAGCCTCCGCTCGCCGTGAGGGAGGGCTCCGGCTGCAAAATCTGCCCCTCGCTTTAGCCCTACGAACTTCATTATCTCGAGGGCCTTCTTGCGGCAGCTCTCTTCTTCGAGTTTGGTCATCTTGTGTCTGAACAGGGTATGGTGTAGCTCGGATTTTGTCCTCGCGTGCATGCCTACCATTATGTTGTCCAGGATCGAAAGGCGCGGGAATAGTCTATTATTTTGAAAGGTTCTGGCTATCCCCCTTTCTGCCCTCTCATGGGGGGGAAGTTTAGATACTGATTCGCCGTTTAGAAGGATATCTCCGCCGTCGAGCGGATAAACGCCGCTTATGAGGTTTAAGAGCGTGCTCTTGCCGCTCCCGTTGGGGCCTATGAGGCCGCGAATCTCCCCCCTGTTCACCTGTAGGTCCACGCTATCGACGGCTACGAGTCCACCGAAGCGTTTCGTTATCGCCTTAGTCTCCAATATGTGCGTCAACGTCGCTTCCTCCTTTCAGCCCGTGCTGCCGTTTTTCTTGGCGGAGGAAAACAGCGCAGCCAGCCTGCGCCAGTACGGCTGCGTCAAGCCTACCAGGCCGGTGGGCATGTAAACTGCCATGACCACCACGGCGGCGCCGTAGATGATGGCGTTGTATTCCTGCATGAAGCGCAGCCATTCCGGTATGACCGTGAGCAATGTGGCCCCCACCACGGGGCCCGCGATTAAACCTGAACCGCCGATCATGAGCATGCACAACACGGTGACCGCTTCCTCGAAGGTAAATATGTCCGGGCTTATGTATCCCACCAGGTGGGCGTAAAGGGCCCCTCCCAAGCCGCCGTAGAAGGCGCTGATCGTGAAGGCCAGGACTTTATACTTGAATACGTTCACTCCCATGACCTCTGCCGCCAGGTCGTCTTCCCTTATGGCTTGCATGGCTCTTCCAACCCTCGAGTTTTTGATGACTGCCGTGAGCCAGATCAACAGAAAACATGATATTAAAGTTATGTAATAAAATTTATGCATCGTGTCGAAGCGAAGCGGACCTATCGTCGGTTTAGGTATTCCGGGTAAGCCGTCCGCTCCGCGGGTGAGGCTCGTCCAATTCTCCAAGATCAGCCTGGTTATGTGGACAAAGCCTATGGTGGTTACGGCGAGGTAGAATTTCTTGAGCTTCCTCAGGCTCGGCAAACCCAAGAGGAACCCCACGGCTGCCGTTAAAAGGGCCGCTGCCGGAACGGTGAGGAGGAAGGGGAAACCGTGCTCTACGGCCAACAAGCCGGCCGTGTAAGACCCTATGCCCCAAAATGCTGCCTGCGTGAACGACATGAGCCCTGTAAAACCGAGGATCACGTTAAGTCCGGCGGCCAGGATCATGTATATGCCGCCCAAGTTTATGACCGTCATTTGATAGTTCGACGGTATGAACTTGGGGAGGAAAAGCAGGATCACCCCCGCCACTACCAGTGTAATGGTTTTGGCATTTTTAGGCGCCATGAGCCTTACACCTTCTCCGATATGGGTTCGCCGAAGATGCCTTGTGGCCTGAAGAGGAGAAAGAGGATGAGTAGGCCGAAGGCCCATGCATCCCTATAAGCCGACGAGATGAAGTAAGCTCCGAAGGTCTCCACCAACCCCACAAATATGCCGCCGACCACAGCGCCAGGGACGCTGCCGAAACCGCCGACTACGGAAGCGGCGAAGGCTTTGGAGAGTATCTGAGCTATACCGGGCGACACGAAGAATATAGGCCCGGCGAATATGCCGGCTATCGCCGCCAATGCGGTGCTGTACATAAACGTGAATGTGATCATGCGGCTAACCTTTATCCCCATGAGGGCGGCAGTGTCTTGGTGTTGCGCCACGGCCTGCATCTTCTTGCCGAGCCACGTCTTGTTGAAGAAGTACGCCTGGAAGAACAGCAGGGCCACGGCCATCAGCGCTATGGCTATATTTTGGAGTGGTATGGAAGTCCCGAGTATCGTAATTGTGCCGCTTCCGGCGATGGGCGGCAGAAATTTGGGATATGTCCCCCATATGACATAGACGCCGTTGTTCAGGAAGACGCTCACGCCTATGGTGCTTATCACGACCGGGATGATCCCGGCATATCGCAGCGGGTAGTATGCCACCCGCTGAAAGATGGCCCCCACTCCGGCCATTATGATAACGGCGGCGATGATGGCCCCTATCATGGGAAGCTTCAACGTCTCGAGGCAGCTCGTGGCGACGTAGGCCCCGAGCATGACCAGCGAGCCCTGAGCGAAGTTTACCACCCCAGCCGCCCTGTATATGAGGACGATCCCCATGGCAGATAAGGCATAGACGAAACCCATCGCCACGCCACCCGTCGCTAACTGCAATATCGTGATCATCTCTGTGCGCACCCTTATGTCGTCAGTGGTTTTACGCCGAACCTTCGGCCAAGCTCTTCCAATTCCGAAAAGAGCGATTCGGGGAGCGGTATTCCCTCCTCGAGCCGCTTGGCCTCTTCCCTGAACTCCGGTTCGCCAGGCAGGAGGATTTCTTCGAAATTCGCCGCGGGTTTTGACGACTTGAGCCCTCCGATAAATTCGGCCATCCTGGATTTAAACTCGCCGATGGGCATGAACTTTTCGACGTTTAGAGCGCCTATAAAGTGACCCGAGCGCGTCGGCGACTCCGGATTTTCGTACATGCTCTTCACTCTTTGAGTGAAGCCTGAGCCGGTGAGGATGCCCGACAGGACCTCTATGGCGATGGCTATGGCCGAACCTTTGTGCCCTCCGAATGGAAGGATAACGCCGCCCGGCCTGGCCTTGTTCGGGTCCGTCACAGGGTGGCCGTCCTTCAATACCCAGCCCTCAGGGATGGATTCACCCTTAGCCGCGGCCATAAAGACCTTGCCCCAGGCTACAACGCTGGTGGCCATGTCGGCCACTATCGGAAATTCTCCGCTCGATGGTATGGCTATTGCGAAAGGGTTATTGCCTATGACCGGCTCCGAACCTCCCCATATGGCCATCGTAGGCGTGGTGTTGCTCATCGAGATGCCGATCATGTCATGCCTCGCAGCCTTGAGGGCCCAATAGGCCGCTGCACCGAAGTGCCCGCTGTTTCTCACCCCCACAAAACCTGCGCCGGTCTTTTTCGCTTTATCTATAGCAAGTTCAGCCGCTTCATTGGAAGGTATTTGCCCAAGGGCATTGTCCCCGTCCAGCACCGCTACGGAATCTGCATCGCACACGACCTTCACGTCGGGTTGCGCCTTGGCTCCGCCCATGACTATCTGCTTCACATACGGAGAAAGCCTGATTACTCCGTGGGAATCCACGCCTCGTAGGTTGGCCGAAACCAGCGATTCGCTCACCACCGACGCGTCTTTCGGCCTTAATCCTACCTTTACTAAAACTTCCTCGCAAAAAGATTTTAGAGCTGCTGCCTTTACGGTGACAGCCTTTGCACCTTCGGTCAACGCCTTCGCCTCCTATGGTCTATAGGAGGGCTGGCTGCGATAAGCCAGCCCTCTGCTTTGCTATAAGTTTTGATTTGGTCTGTGCGGTTATTCCAGCTCCGGCTCCACGCTCACGACCTTTATGAGTTTGTCCTTCCTGTCGACTATTTGGATGATCGGCATCTCGTGAAGCATGTTGTTCCACTTGTCGCAGGTGTAAGAACCCATGGGGGTTTTGAAATCGCGGACGCCTTTGAGTGCCTGGCGAATCGCCTCTCGCGCCTCTTTTATCGGGAGCATCATAGGCTTGCCGTCGACTACCCGGATGACATTCGCTTTCCTCAAGGCATCCGCCAGCATCAACGTGGAAGAATACGTCCAGGCTGAGTTCTCGTCCGGCAGCTCGCCATACTTGGCCTGAAATTCTTTTACATATTCTTGGACGAGCGGGTCCTCGTTAGCGACGGTGAAGCCGGCGGCGCTGTATATCCCGTTTACGCTGTCCCCTGCTATGTCGCGAATGGGCGTTGAAGAATACGATGCAGAGCCCACAAAATCTACTTCTAACCCAAGCTGGGCTTTCTGTCGCAGTATTATCGCATCATCCTCAAGCCTTGTGCCCCAGGCGAAAACGCAGGTAGCGCCGCTGTTTTTGATGGCCAGGAGCTGAGCGGTATAGTCTTTCGTGCCGGTGGTGTATTTCTGTTCTGTCAACACGTCTATGCCATACATTTCCTTCAGGGCTTTAGCTGTCTCTACGAACCCTCCGGTGCCGAAGGCATCCGAATCGTGCAGGCCCGCTATCTTTTTATGTCCGAGGTCCTCGACCATGAACTTGGCCATTATCTGAGCCACGGTCCTGTCGTCGGTCCTTACGCGGAACATCCACGGGATCTCGAGCTCCGACAGAGACCAGGCGCTCCCGCCGAATATGGCCGGGATCTCGTTTTCCTTGATGATGGGGGCCAGTGCGTGGACCATTGTGCTTCGCACGGTAGCGAAGCTCATTATCACATTATGAGAGAAAAGCAGCTTGTTGAAGGCGCTGATTGCTCCCGGGTTGGTTCCCTTCGTATCTTCGTAAATGAAGCGCAGCGGCACGCCGTTGATGCCGCCTTCGGCGTTGATCTTCTCCAGCGCCATTTCCGTCCCCTTGCGCTGCAGGTCTCCGGTTATGGCTGCGTCTCCAGACATCTCAACGGGAAAGCCGACGTCGAACGTCTTTGGCGCCGGAGCGAGTTCCTGGGCTGCCCCGGGGACCGCCGCCAGTGCAATACAAAGCAATGCAACCGCCAAACTCGATGCCACAAATCTCCTTGTCATCACCCACATACCCCCTCTTTTTCGGTCTGCAAACTCCTTTTGCTTGCAAAAAACGCACCTTGCCCTTTCGCGGTGCCGCCCTGATGTTTTATTTTATGAAACATCGCCCCCTTTCCGTGCAGCGCTCAATTTTTATTATACCTTGAGTGTCTTGAGGATCTATCGAAAAATCAATTTGCTTCGGCGAATGTAGTTGTATGCATGTCTTCACCCCTCATCATCTCTGTTTTTTCATATGAACTACGACGGAGTTTCAGCGGCGGCAAAGCGCTATTTAGCTTCGAGTGAGGTTTGGCTTTTCTCTGTAAAGTTAGCGGGCGGACGAACTCGAAAGCATTCGCAACACGGCGGACCTTTGGGGAAGGGAGCTTCGAGCCCCCAACGCCGTGCAGGTTAACGCCCCCGCAGCGGCACCGAACTTAACGGCCTCTTCGAGCACCTTTCCCTCCGCCAGGGCTACGGCGAGCCCTGCGCGAAAGGCGTCTCCCGCCCCTGTGGTATCCACAACTTCCACAGGGAAGGCTGGCACAGAGAAGGTGCGATCTCGCGTTACAGCCAGCGCGCCTTTGCTCCCGAGGCTTACCACTACGCAGCCGGCCCCTTTTTCCAAAAGCCTTAGGGCAGCCTGAGCCGGTTCGTCAGATCCGCCCAAATCTGCCGCTTCTATCTCGTTAGGGGCCGCCACGTCTACGAGGGGCCAAATCTCGTCAGGCAGAGGTGCTGCTGGGGCTGGATCGAGCACGGTAAGGCAGCCGGCCTCTTTGGCTTTTTTGAGACCCACTATCACGGTGGCGATGGGTATTTCCAGTTGAAATAACGCCACCTGCGCCTCTTTCATGGCGGTTGCGGCTCTTTCTACGTCCTCGCCACAGGCCAGTGCATTTGCGCCAGGGGAGAGTATGATGGCATTTTCTCCCTCTTTGGTGACGGCGATGAGGGCCACTCCCGTGTTTACGCCGGGACAAACCCTCACCGGCGCGCAGTCCATGCCCTCAGAGACGAGGTCTGAGAGGAGCCTCTTTCCGAAGTCGTCGTCTCCGACGCACCCTGCCATGGTCACGCGGGCACCGAGCCGCGCGCAGGCGACAGCCTGGTTTGCCCCTTTGCCGCCTCCGCCCATGGAAAAGCCCTCTCCGCTCATCGTCTCCCCAAGGCGGGGTAGTCTGGAGACACGCACGATCAAGTCCATGTTTATAGACCCCACTACGACTACCTTGACCAAGGCCTTCCCCCCTCGGCAGTTTGTGCTCTCTTATGAATGTGAAGAATTGTGGCATCATAAAGGGATTTGTGAAATAGTATGCCTTCTTTCGAGGTTCGCTTTCTCCTCAAAGAAATGACCTCTTGTAGTGTCTTTTTATAGCTTTCCGCATCTTTACCTCCCTTTTCTTCCGTTTCAAAGAGAAATCTATCTATGTAAAAGAGTAGATTCCAGAAGTCCCATCCCTTTAAAACGGCGTTGTGCGGTATATAACAAGCGCATTCGGCCAAATAGGGTGGTATATGCCATGGGGTTTTTCTAAAAGTGAAATAGGCAGATTTAAAGATGTCATATTCAAACCCCATTCCGTTATGCAGGTTTTCATTATCGATAGAATAGATATAACCATCTTTGTTTCTAACTAAGTTATATGTGCGGATATCAGGGTGGCGAATGCCCTTTGAAAGCGAAGTGGGAGCTTCTTCTTGTAGTATGGAGCACAGACTGTCTACTTCTGCTGTATTCATATCTGAAAGCAAGACAGTTTTCTTCTTTTGGAACAGGTGGATGATTTTTTGAAGATATTGCGAGCTGTCTGCGGGAAAATCGACACGGGCCCCGTGGATATGAGCTTGGTAGCGAGCCATAGTTTTTGCATATCTAAAGGGAAGTTCTTTGCGCAGAGGATGGCCTTCTATCCATTGAGTAAGGAGATACGGCCCGATTTGTTTATAAACCTTAGGGATGGGGACCTCCTTTGTCTCAAGGAGGGATGTTATTTCTGCGATGCTCTGGGCCGATTCTGGGGTCCTAACCCAGTAGAGTTTCATTTTTTCTCCCCTTTTACTGTCAACTATCAAAAGGGGTTTGGAGCTGCACCCTTGCCGTAAACGTATAATGCGTTCTGGAATGTATCCCAGTGCATCGTATAAAATTTCATAGCAAGACTCTCCGCCAGGAAGGCAATATGCCCGAGCGTCTATAATGTATCCTCGCTCAGAGTGGCGCGCAAAAATGTTATCCAAAAAACGAGCTGCTATAGCCATAAGATAAACTCCTTCCGCCTCTCTGTGCAAGCTGTAAAGCAATTTCAGCCCTTAATTGACTTGTCTCTATCTTTCTTTGTTAAGCAAATCCGGTCACTCCGCGTCGCGTTTGGAAGTCTGCCAGCGATGAAATCAGAAACTGCGTAGTTGCAGCCTTCCTTGACAGAGAGTTGCTCCATTCGTGTATGATGGTCCAATTATAACATCGGGAGGTAAATGACGAGGTCATCGTATTACCCGAGGAATGGTTTTATTATCGTCCGACGCGACGGGTCGCTCAAAGCCGCACTCGCGTATAATTAAAAACCGACGGCGTGAGCGAAAGCCGCGTCGTTCGGGTTGCGAAATTAGCAGGGATAGAGCATGGCCAAATCGCCTCGGAACAGATAACTGTGAAGGACAAAAAGGAGCGGTTCAGTTGTCGAATGTGCAGGAGAACAAAAACACAAAAAGTAAGGACCCGACCTCAGGATTACTTTCTTTGGTTGTGCCTGTATACAACGCCTCTTCATTTCTGCAAAAGACGTTGCACTCTTTGGAGGATCAAGATTATGCGCCCATAGAGCTAATTCTCGTAGATGACGGCTCTCAAGATGAGAGCTTGGATATCATGCGCGAATTTGCTAAACAAAGCAAGTGTATTGTAAAAGTGCTTTCCCAGAAAAACATGGGAGTTAGCGTAGCCAGGAATAGGGGGCTTTTAATGGCAGAGGGCGAATACGTTGCTTTTTGCGACAATGATGATCTTTTCGCTCGAGATTGTTTCTCTAAACTCGTTTCCGCGCTCGAAGAATTCAATGCCGATATGGCATTCTGTGGACATGATCTAATAGACGTCAACGACAAAACCGTTAGGAAATATGACGAAAAGTTCGTTTATCCCAAGAAAAATCCGGAAAGCGGGGAAGAGGTATTAACTCAGTATCCGTTAGGAAAAATTAGCATATGGGGAGGAGCTGTTCTTTACCGCAGAGCATATCTTCTTGAAAATGGCATATTTTATACTCAAAATTGCTATTGTGCCGAGGATAACGAGGTCTTTGTAAAAGCCCTTGGCTTGGCCCGAAGGGTTGCCTGCGTGCGGCAGAGCCTTTCTTTTTGGCGAAGACACCCTTTTTCTGCCAGTTATTCGTCCGAACTGTTTAAAACTTACAGCAACCTCCATGAGCTGGCTGCTTATTTGCGCTGCAGGGCTTTTTTAGAGAATAACGGAAAGCAAAATACAAGGGCGTATAAAATACTTTCGTCGCTGATTATACCTGCCGCCTACGCAGGCTATTTACAGAAACTCCTCCTTGCAAAAGGCGACGATTATTTTAAGAAACTGATTCGCAAAGAAAGTTTAAAGAGACAATTGAGGAAAGGTAATAACATCACTCTTTTATCGAGGAGGCCCGATCAATATTTCAAACTGCTTTTGGCGATGCATTTCCCTGCAGTCTGCTAAGTATGGGTCAAAATCACCTGTAGGAGTATAGCGTATAAAAACAAGCATACAAAACGAGCCTGCTGAAAAAACTACATTATAGCTACACTATTAACAATATAACTTGCAAAATAGATAGGAGCCATCTTGATTCTTCTTTGCTATTTAGACAAGCTAAGGACAAATGGAAGCAAATTGAGCGTCTTTTTCAGCTGTCTTAAAACATAGCAACACTGCACTATTGGTAACTAAACTCTAATCGCAAAGCTACTAAAGCACAACACAGTGATGGAGGCCTGCCTCTTTAGTGTTTAGTGCTACTTTTGCCCTTCCATTTCTTTTACAAGCCTTTGCCCCTGCTCCAGCTCCTCATATAAGTTGTAAAGCAGACGGTCCGGGTTAAGCTGCCCCCATAGCAAGTCAGGGTCCTTCCAATGCCACGGTTGTCTACCTGTATAGTAAGGCCAGCCGCCGGTCATAATAATGTCTTGGTTCCATATATGGTTGCTCTCGCCTCCCCAGAATATGTTCATCGGTATCTCGAGCTCTACGCCTACGAACGAGTAGTCTTCTCCTGCTCGAGTAGTGCCAGCACGGGTGACGTAAAAGCCGATGCCCACATCATCCCAATGCCTCATCGCCGAAAGTTTTATGCCACTGTCGGAGTCCACAAAGACGCCGGCTTCCGCCGTGAGGTCCAGATCATAGCGTGGTTCGTGATAACCGGCTTGAAGCCAGCCTGCGCCCATCCAACCTTCATTGTCATGGTCTCTGCTTCCGCAGCCGTCATGGTAGAGACAAATGAATTCATCAGCCAGATTTGCGAAACTCTCTGGGTCACGCTCATGAACTAAACCAAGCCTTATACCCATGAAGTAACGGCCGTTGTTGAAATAGGTTCGCCTCCAGTAATTACCACCGAACCATGCGGCATCAAGCCAGCCTACCTCGTATAGTTGAAAAGTATTAGTATCTATACGTTCCATGTTGCTGTATACGGCCTGCCAAATACGGACCTTTTCGTTGGTCCAGGGTTCATAAGCGAAATCTTCCTCCTTGCCGTGCCTATGAATGGGGATGCGAACATCGAAGACCCCAGCCTTTCCCTCTGTGGAATTCCATTCATATACGGCGTCTATGCTCCATCGGGCATCATAGTCTTCATAATCAGACCTTAAGATGCGAGGCTCGTAAGCAATGTAAGCTTTATATAAGTGTTCGCCCTTTTCTTCTTCCGATGGTCCCTCTTCTAAGGCCCACTGTCCACTCTCTCGTTCCTTAAGATTAGGGTCTGTCCAATAGGCGGTGGCTTCTTGAGCGTATTCCTTGCGTAGTTCGTTCAGTCGCAGCAAAGCACAGTGTTCGCCTGGGATGTTTACGCGCATGATAGCGGTACCTCGGACTTGTGCCTCTAAGATAACAGCTTCCGTATCCCAGGGGATGAGGTGTGAAACCAAATAGAGCACTCTGGCCATAGCTTCTGCTTCAGAGCTATAGCCTATGTTTTCATAGCTGATCAGAAGGTTTCTTTCCTTGGGGTTGATTCTGACCTTCACATTGCGCACGCCGATGCGCTTGGGTATAACCGAGGTAAGCTCGATTATTAGGTTTGATGGGTCCGTTTCAGACCAGGAAAGCAATGTATTGATTTGGGCACCTTTCATAGAGCGTTTCTTGCCGCCGAAGATGGGAAGATCTCGCAGGTCAAAAGGGCGAAACGCCGCTATGGACAGTTCGTCTCCCCGCTGATAGCTCACGCTTATGTCAGCCCATGAGGTTTTGATCACAGCTCCGTAGTTATAGTCCGATTTAACATCGGTAGCCTTAATAGGATGTTGTCCGCTAAAAATATCGTTTGAATAGTCCATGGAGCCATACTCACCTTTTAGTTCAAGCCAATCATAAGGTTGCCACGATACTCCTCCAAAAGCTCCACCGAGTCGATCCGAACCCCATCCAGCGGTGAATGTCCAGTCGCCTATTGCCAACGTCCCGACGATATACTCAGATCTAAAATGCTCGGTAGTGCTTAGATCCAAGATGCCTACTGCAATAGCAGGCCTCAAACCCTCTTGGGGTAAAATTTGATACTTAGCGTCGAACTCGTGGTCTTTATAACTACCGAAACGTGGGTATTTCCCCCGGTCGAGAGGAACATTAGTGACATGGGTGATTCGGAAATTGAGCTCAAATTTGGGTAGGTACCCCAGCGCAAGATAATATGTTATATAAGGATTTGCGTCGGTATACCCAAACCAACCCTTGCCGTCTTCCAAAACTTCAGCAGTAGGATATTCCCACAGTCCCGTATAGCCACCATTTGCGGGAGACCCTCCCCAAGCTGGTGCTGATAATAAATGGAACATCAAAAATAACTGGAGCAAAAGAATTTCTCTTTTTATGCACAATCCCTCCAGCCCAGCAAGAACAGTATAGCTTTCACGAGGAATGATAGATATAGATATATTATCATGGGTTGTCGTATATCGTATAGGCTAAATTTGAGGTGGACTGCAAGGTTGCAACAGAAAGTTCTAAAGAGGCCGACAACGTAGACACCACCAAGAGATTGAAATGGGTTGCCAAATATTGCTCTTGTCTGGCGAAAATTGATCCACTTCGCTTGAAGAAACAGCTTGATTTATTTATATTTTTTGTAGGGTTTATTGAGATCCGGATGAAATACGAGGTGTATGCTTGTTGATGAAGATTGCTTTTGAGTGCTCTCCCTTGGTTAAACAAAAAACCGGCGTAGGATGGTATTGCTATAATCTTTTAGAGCAGTTCCTAAACTTTGCGGAAGAAGAGTTTGTACTCTTTTCCTTCAGCTTGAAATTGCGTAAGCCCGACCTCCCCGAGGAGTGGTTTACTCGACCGATGACTCGCTATCGTTTTTACGCTCCGTTATCGCGGCTGTCGGTTATGTTTATGTCAAAGTTCTTGGGCGAGAAGGTTTCTCGATTACTGCTACCTGCCGCAGATGTTGCTCACTTTCCAAATTTTATCGGCTTCCCTATTAAAGGAGCCAAGATTGTGTTGACTGTTCATGATCTTGGCTTTGTGCGCTATCCTGAGACTATTGAAAGGCGGAATTTGTTTCTTCTTCGCTCTCTTTTTAAAAGATCCCTCGACATTGCCACTGTCGTTATTACCCACTCAATCTCCACAAAAGAGGACCTCATGTCCTTCTTCGATTACCCTCAAGAAAAAATAGTTGTAGTGCCTCTTGGTGTGGACCATAGCACCTATAGACCTATGTTTAATATGTGCGCGCTGGAGTCTTTTAAGCAAAGGCATTCTCTTGGACAGTATATTTTGTTCTTAGGGACTCTCGAGCCTCGAAAAAACCCGGCGGGCTTGCTTAAGGCTTATGTTGTCCTATGCCAAGAGATAGGCTTGGATTGTGTCCCGGATTTGGTGTTTGGGGGGGGCAGGGGATGGGTAAATGACTCATTTAATATGCTGTATTCTCAGCTTGACGAAGATATCAAAAAGAAGATTCATTTCTTAGGATATCTGTCTAAGGAAGAGCTGCCTTTTTTATACTCTGGTGCCCAGGCCTTCATCTTTCCCTCTCTGTGGGAAGGCTTTGGACTTCCTCTCCTTGAGGCAATGGCCTGTGGCGTTCCTGTGGTAACTTCTACTGCCTCATCGCTTCCTGAGGTTGCAGGTGATGCCGCTTTATTAGTAGATCCATACTCGCCGGAGCAGATAGCCGAAGCTGTCTATAGAATTTTAACTGACAAATCTTTGGCGTCGAGATTAAAGAGTGCTGGCATACGGCAAGCTGCCAAGTTTACATGGGAAAAGACAGCCTTGCAGACTTTTGAGGTTTATAAAATAGCTGCTAAGGAGCGATAAACTAGGGCACCGCATATAATATGGTGTCTACCCAGGAGTTCGAGCGATGACGCAAATAGAACCTGTAGCTTGGTTCGATGGATTTTATCAATTCTGGAATTGTTACGATATCGGAGCCATTATGGTAAACTGATATCGCCAAGCGCGGTAGAAATTTCTTTATTGTATTAGTGGCCCCCTCAAGAGCTGGGACTTCCGCTCCCTCGATATCCATCTTTATGAAGTCTATACGTGGACAACCATGTAATTGCGTAAATTCATCTATCGTCAACGCTTTTATGGCGACCGTCTCGTTTTCGACCAACGAGGCCCCCTGGCCCCTACCTATCATAGCAAAAGCCCCCACCTTATTGTAAAGTGCCTGTTGAATTAGGATAACGTTCTTTATATCATTCCTGCAAATATTTTCCATGAGGACTTCATAATTTTCATGAAACGGTTCAAAAGCGTAAACTTTTCCTTCAGGGCCAATGTGGTTTGAAAACCATAACGTTGTATCACCTTGAAATGCACCTCCATCGATGATCAAATCCCCTTTCCTTGGCTCGCATATATCCTTCAGTCTATAAGCCTCTTCTGACCATGAGCTTAATAATGCAATGGGGTCAGCACAACGAATCACATATGAGCCAACTTTGTATAAGTCCTTTTCTACCTTAGCAGCCTCTATATCTTTTAAATACCTCTCCCAGAGGGAGAAATCTATCGGAGGAGGATAAAGCATGCTTGCTCTATTGCCTATACAAACATAAGCCACCCTATATTTTATGAACCACTTGAAAGTATCTTTGGACTCGTCGTCTTGTAAAAGGTTGTAAATTGTTTCGAATCGCTCAGGTGATCTAATGAGTTCTTTGAGCAATTGAGATGACGAAGCCAAAGCGTATGGATCTCGGCTAAAGTATCGTTGCAAATCGTAGAATCCTTTAGAAGACATGATATGAAGTCCCATCTTTTCGAGCGCTTGGTTTATGTGTTTTCTCAGCTTCCAGTAGCACCAGGCTTTTCGGGTATGTGGCATGTTTATGGCATTTTCATTTTTTTCCTTAACAAGCAGCGACTCGATTTCTTCAAAGGTTTTCAGTAATGTTTCTATCACAGTCCCTTTTTCTGTTGGCATAGAACTGATCTCTCCTCTGTCAGAAAAGCAAAGCTTCTGGAAGTTATTATTACATAACATAGCAGGTTTTGGGGCCATGGTTAGGGCAGTTCTATCCACTCAATGGTGTTCTGTTAAAATACAGTTAGTTATGGCATTTTTAGGGGGAAGAAATTTGTTTAAGGCCTTTTTGATGCTTTCTTCTGGTAGTGTGGTGGGTAAGGTAATTGGTTTTTTAAGAGAGGTGCTCATGGCAGCTTTGTTTGGCACCAGCGTTTGTGTAGGAGCTTATCGTGTAGCGCAGACTGCGATGCTTATGCCGGTGGAGTTATTCCTGACAAATAGCATAGAGGCAGGTTTTGTTCCCCTTTATGCTAGGTATATAAAAGATGACTCAAAAAAAGCAGAGCTATTTTTAAGTAGCATTGTGATGCTTTTTTTATTACTTGCAGCAGTCGTCTTTCTGTTTCTTTATTTGGGATCTTCTTGGTGGGTTAAAATCTTGGCTCCAGGTATGGATACTGCAAGTAAAGCTTTAACTGCTTCTATGCTTCGTATTATGACCTTGGCTGTCCCTTTGTATATATTGGGAATGCTTCTTTCGTATTTAGAAATGATACATGGGAAATACATAGCTGCCTCTTTTCGTTCTACTCTGCAAAGCATTGGTTTGATTTCAGGTGCGTTGCTTGCCTTTTATTTTAAGGGCCCGCTATTTTTAGCTTGGGGATTTACGGGGGCTTATGGCATTTATTTACTATGGGTTCTAAGTCGTCTGCGTGGTATTAGAATACTACATCGCCCAACAGGTTTATCGTGGGACTTGACCAAAGAAACTTTATGGACCTTTTGGCGATGCGTGCGGCCTGTGCTATTTGTACCTATATTGATCCAGGGAAGTATAGCTGTCGAAAGAATTGTGGCATCCCTGCTTGGAATTAGAGCAATCGCAGCTCTCGATTATGCCAAATTTATCACAGAAACTGGCGTAATTATTGTCGCCGCACCTTTGGGCATGGTTGGATTGTCTACCTTGAGTGGATTAGATCCGGATTTAATGCGCCAAAAAGTAGGGCAAATAGCCAATATTGTTTTAATCTTGACAATACCAATTTCAACCTTCATCTTATATTATCATACTAGCATCATTAATGTGATATATGCAAGAGGTGCTTTTGATCAGGAGTCTGTGGCCATTACTGCTAAAATACTATTCGGTTTTTCGATAGGTCTATGGGCACAGTTATTATCGTACTATTTTATAAGAATATTGAATGCCCAACTACGCAATGCAGAAGTATTATTGTATATTAGTATATCAATGCTTTTAGATATCTTAATTAAGTTTTTGTTGTATAAAAACTTAGGGCCGATAGTATTAGGACTAAGTTTTAGTATAAATTCTATAGTGTTATTTTTACTTACAACTAATGCTTTAAAACTGGGTAAAATATTGCGTCTTAGCTTATTATGGATGGCTATAGGGACTATTTTTTATGTTATAGTGTGTTTCATTGTATCGCATTATATTAGTATTATATCCCATTCATTTTATTTAATTTTGGCATCTGGAGTATTTTGTTTGTTTTGGCTTCTTTATATGTTTTTAATTCCACATTTACGGATAAATATTTATCCATTAGTTGGTAAATTGCATGATTTGATTAAAGTTGGTTTAAATAATCATTAAAAAATTTTTGACTAACCTTATTAAAAATACGAAGTATGATTTTTATGTGACTGGTAGCAGCTAAAATTGGCACTACTAATGTTTTTATCAACTTATAGATTGAATATTGATTATGATTCCGATCATTCTTAAGATTTTATCACTATGTTTTTAAGCATGATCAATTTAATAGAGGTTTCATTATATATTGTGATAGTTTCTTGATTATAGTTAAATTTGTTAAGATTTACATCTTAGAATATGCACAACTTCATGTTTTATAGTTTTTAACTCTAATAGTAGCTCATAATATGGCTATGTTTGACATAAATTTCTCCATGACGTAGGCTTTTCAGTTTTAATCATAATTATATTGTATTATTACTACAATAAAAACAAACAATTACGAAAACAAATTAAAGAAGCGTGATTTCTTTGAACAAAGTAGTTATCAATACTCGCGTTCTTTCTTCAGGGTTAACCGGGGTGCAAAGGTATACGCTGGAGCTTTTAGCGAGGCTCCCAGATAAGCTTCAACCCGTTGCCCCGAAAACGTCTTTGCATGGAGTTCTGGGTCATGCCTGGGAGCAGTTCGTTTTGCCTGCAAGGTTAAAAGGAAGGTTGCTTTTTAGTCCTTCTAATACCGGTCCGCTTTTGGTGGAAAAACAAGTCGTTACGATTCATGATATTACACCGTTAGACCATCCTGAGTGGTTGAATCCGAAATTTGCTAAATGGTATCAATTTTTAACCCCTCGTTTGGCATGTCGAGTGCGAAGGGTTATTGTTGATTCTGAGTTTACAAAAGATAGAATTTGTGAAGCTACATCTGTAGAATCAGATAAGGTCATTGTCATTCCTCTCGGGATTGATTTGCGTTTTAGCCCAAAACTAGAGGAGGATGTTAATCGAGCTAAAAAAACTCTCGGCATTCCGAATATGGAATATGTGCTTACCGTGGCAACTATCGAGCCGCGAAAGAACCTGCAGAGGTTGCTTGAGGCATGGCATGATGCTTGCCAGAAGTTACCTAAAAACGTTTGGTTAGTGGTAGCAGGAGCGAAAGGGCAAAGATCGATTTTCCGGGACGCATCGTTTAATGGTCTGCCTCCCAATGTTTACATGGCTGGGCATATCCCTGATGAACATTTACCGGCTTTATATTCTGGAGCGCTGTTCTTTGTGTATGTATCTCTATATGAAGGCTTTGGCCTTCCTCCCCTTGAAGCGATGGCCTGCGGCACGCCGGTTTTAACATCCAATGTAACTTCCATTCCTGAGGTGGTGGGGGATGCTGCGCTCACGGTGAACCCTTACGATGTCGAGGCCATCGCCCACGGCATAAAGCGCCTGGTAGAAGATGGCGAGTTGCGGGCAAAACTATCGCGAAGGGGCATTGCTCGTGCTAAGATGTTTACCTGGGACAAAACGGCTGAACTTACATGGAGGGTGCTCGAAGAGGTGGCCAATTAATGCAAAAGGAGGATGAAGAAAATGGCTAAAGTTGCGTTGATTACGGGCATAACAGGGCAGGATGGGGCATATCTGGCCAAGCTGTTGTTAGATAAGGGCTATAAAGTCTTCGGCGCTCACCGGCGCACTGCGTCTCTCAATTTATGGAGGATGAAGGAGTTGGGCATAGCTGACGAGGTCGGCCTTGTGCCTGTGGATCTCTTGGAGTACAGCAATATCCAACGCACACTGGATAAGGTGCAACCCGATGAGGTATATAACCTTGCCGCCCAGAGTTTTGTAGCCCTTTCTTTCGAGCAGCCTATTTATACCGGAGATGTAGATGGCCTCGGAGTAGTCCGCTTATTAGATGCCATACGAATGGTCAACCCTGAGATGCGTTTTTATCAGGCATCAACATCGGAGATGTTCGGTAAGGTTCAAGCGGTTCCTCAGAGTGAAAATACCCCCTTTTATCCGAGGAGCCCTTATGGAGCAGCTAAGCTTTATGCCCATTGGATTACGATCAATTATCGTGAGGCTTACGATATGCACAATTCCTGTGGGATATTATTTAACCACGAGTCGCCTTTAAGGGGGCTTGAATTTGTGACGCGCAAGATTACTGCCGGTCTGGCCCAGATCAAGCATGGACGAAAAGGCCCATTAGAACTTGGCAACCTTGATGCAAAGCGCGATTGGGGTTTTGCCGGCGATTACGTTGAGGGAATGTGGATGATGCTCCAGCAGTCCCACGGTGATGATTATATATTGGCCACTGGGGAAGCCCATTCGGTTAGGGAGTTCGTCGAAGTGGCAGCGGGCGCCGCAGGGCTTGATATTGCGTGGAAAGGAGAAGGAGAAAAGGCCCAAGGGATTGATAGCAAGACCGGACAGGTGATCGTGAAGGTCAATCCGGGGTTCTACAGGCCCTCTGAGGTGGAATTTCTGTTGGGTGATGCGACGAAAGCGCGCAGTGAACTGGGTTGGATACCCAAAGTGACTTTCTCCCAATTGGTGGAGATGATGATGGAAGCTGATCTTCGTCGTGCTGCTTCCGGCAAATTGTTGTTTTAGCCATGCGGGTTGCTATTGTCCACGATTGGCTTGTTACATACGCTGGGGCGGAGCGGGTATTAGAGCAGATCATAGCGTGTTTTCCAGAGGCAGATCTGTTTGCCGTTGTGGATTTCATCCCAGATGGTGAGCGAAGGTTTTTAAAAAATAAGCCGGTTGGGACTTCTTTCATACAAAAGCTTCCCTTCGCGAAGAAGAAATACAGGATCTATCTACCCTTTATGCCCTTAGCGGTTGAGCAGTTTGACCTCTCTAACTATGATCTCGTCATTTCGAGCTCTCACGCCGTTGCAAAAGGAGTTGTTACCGGCCCTGACCAGCTTCATATAAGCTACGTTTACTCGCCGATGCGGTATGCCTGGGACTTGCAGCATCAATATTTGAGAGAAACAGGTATGGATCGCGGAATCAAGGGATGGCTCGTAAGGCGTGAGCTGCACAAGCTCCGCATGTGGGATTTAAGAACTGCTAACGGTGTTGACCATTTTATCGCCGACTCCCGCTTTGTAGCCAGGAGAATTTGGAAGATCTACAGAAGAGAGGCAGTTGTTATATACCCCCCAGTGGATGTAAATTTGTTTACGTTAGCTGAGCAGAAAGAGGACTTTTACCTCACCGCTTCGCGCATGGTGCCATACAAGCGCATCGACCTCATCGTCGAGGCGTTTTCGCACATGCCCTGTAAGCGCCTCGTCGTAATAGGCACGGGGCCTGAGTGGGATAAGGTAAAGGCTAAGTCGGGGGCAAACGTGGAGCTTTTGGGTTACCAGTCATCTGAGGTGCTCCGGAGCTATATGCAGCGGGCCAAAGCCTTCATCTTTGCCGCGGAGGAGGACTTCGGTATCGTCCCAGTGGAAGCTCAAGCATGCGGCACGCCCGTCGTAGCCTATGGCAAGGGCGGGGCACTTGAGACGGTCGTAGATGGGATAACGGGGCTTTTCTTCAAAGAGCAGACGGTTAGAAGCCTCATTGAGGCCATAGAGAGATTCGAAGGGACAGTAGATAATTTTGACCCCGTGAGGATAAGGGAAAACGCCGAGCACTTCGCAGTCGAGCGCTTCAGAAGCGAGTTTTCGGGGTTTGTGAATAAGGCGTGGAGCGAATTTATCGCTCGTTCCTCTTAAAATCATCCTCTATCCTTACGATGTCGTCTTCGCCCACATATTCGCCGTTTTGCACCTCTATGATTTCAAGTGGAAGTTTGCCGGGGTTCGACAGGCGATGCAGCGTGCTTTTGGATACGAAGATACTTTCGCCTTCGTGGACGAACCTCTCCTCGTCGCCCACTTTAGCGAGGGCAGTGCCTCGAACGACCACCCAGTGCTCGCTCCTGTGATGGTGATACTGAAGGCTCAAGCGCGCGCCAGGTTCTATCACGATGCGCTTTATCTTGAAGCGCTCCCCCTGATATAGTATTTGATACATTCCCCAAGGGCGGACGTTGATAGAAGCCTCCGTGGCCTCGCGCCTTTTTTCTTCCTTTAGTTTAGACACAATTTTACGCACCTCTTGAGAGCTTCCCCTTTTTGCCACAAGCAGCGCATCCGGGGTGTCGGCTATGATGAGGTCGCTTATGTTTAATCCCACGATCAACCTGTTGTTACCAAAGACCAAATTGCCTTCACTTGAAGCGAGTTCCACATCGCCCCTCGTCACGTTTTTGTCTTCATCTTTGTCCAAAGTCTCATAAAGGGCATCCCAAGAACCTATGTCAGACCACCCAGCTTCAAGTGGAACAGCTACTACATCTTTTGCCTTTTCCATCACGGCGTAGTCTATGGATATAGAAGGGAGCTTTTCAAAGCACGAGCACAATTTTTCGTAACCTTCGCTTGCGAGTCTTCCCACTTCCGGCATGTATTCCTTTAAGGCCTCAAGCATTTTCTTTATCTTAAAAAGGAAAAACCCGCCGTTCCAAAGATACCTTCCGCTTTCAAGGTAAGCTCTAGCAGTATGCTCGTCTGGCTTTTCGACAAAGCGAAGAGCCTTAAAATAACCATTGCCTTTTAGCGTTTCAGGTTCTACCTCGATGTAGCCAAAGCCCGTATCTGGCCTCGTGGGAGGAATGCCAAAGGTCACTAAATACCCTTCTTTTGAAGCTTCGTAGCCTCGCTTTAATGCCTCCGCAAAAGCGTCTTCGTCTTTTATCACGTGGTCGCTTGGGCTTACAAAGACCGAATCTTCTGGACTTGCTCCATGCTCTAATATATACGTTAGCCCCAAGGCTATGGCTGCGCAGGTATTGCGGGCGGTCGGTTCTGTTATTACAGGGTCATGAGGAAATTCCAACAGTTTACGCATCTGGTGTCGAAGCAATGCCCCCCATTGAGACGAAGCCGCGATATAGAGATGCGACGGTGAAACGAGCAAACTAAGGCGCCTTACAGTCTGCTGAAAGAGGCTCTCTTTTCCTGCGAGGGCGAGGAACTGCTTTGGTAGCTCCTCCCTCGACCAGGGCCAAAGGCGGGTGCCACTACCTCCAGCGAGGATTAAGGCGTAAAGGTTATTCATAATAGATCGCCTCCAACGTTAATAGGCACCTTTGCCGAACAGGGCAACGGGGACGGTGCGCGCAAGGATATATATATCGAGCCACACAGACCAGTTGCGCACATAATAGGAATCCAGCGCTACGCGCTCTTCGTATGAGAGATCATTACGCCCCGAGACTTGCCACAGGCCGGTTATGCCTGGCTTTACCTTCGTGTAGAGGGCGTAAGATTTCCCGTATTTTTCTATTTCGCTCTGGACAATAGGCCTGGGGCCTACCGTACTCATCTCGCCCTTTAAGACGTTCCAAATTTGTGGTAGCTCATCCAGGCTCGTCTTGCGCAATATCTTGCCAACTCGGGTTATGCGTGGGTCGTTGCGCAACTTTTGATCTTTTTCCCATTCCACTTTGAGCTCAGGGTGCTTTGTTAAATATTCGTTGAGTATCTTATCGGCGCTTACTACCATAGTCCGAAACTTCCAGGCTTTAAACGGCTGACCGTCGCGGCCGTATCGCAATTGACCATAAAAAACAGGGCCTGGAGAATCGAGCTTTATGGCTATGGCTATTAGTGGTATCAAAATTAGCGCAAATATCAAAACGAAGACGGCCAGCACGAAGTCGAGAACGCTCTTTACCACCCTCGGTCCCGTGCGCAGGAGTTGCTGGCGTACCTCAAGGCAGAGTATGCCATTTAGGTCTTTAGGGTAAACCCACAGGCTTGCAAAACCGAAGAGATCAGGAATTAAGAGCAGGTGAGGGAAAAAAGATGCATGATGTTCTATTAAATAGAGCAATCTTTCCCTCGGCACGCCGGGCATGGCGAGGATTGCATATCGGAGCTTTAGCTTCTTTGCTAAGTGGGGGGCGACTTCCACCCCACCAATGACGGGAACGCCTTCGATATCGCCACGCTTTTGAGGGTCGTCATCCAGCACCGCCACTGGGTTTAGACCGAGTCCCGGCGTTTTTGACAGCGTTTTAACCACCATGTACCCGGTTTTTCCAGCGCCTAAGACGACCACTGGAACTCCCCACCATTTTTTGCGGGCGCAGATGTGGCGTGTCACTGCTCTGCCCAAGGGAACTAAAATGATGGCGAAACCCCATGAGAGCATGAATATTATGCGGGAGTATACGAATCCTAAACGAGAGAGAAAGATCCACGCCGCCAACATAGTGAAGACTATGGTCGTAGCGATCGTAGTCCGCCGTATCTCCTCGACCGAAGGTACGCCCACGGCGGGGTAGAGGCCCGTCGCTGCGTATGCCAGCAGAAACAGGAAGACGAAGGGCCAGAGCTCTATGTATAGCTCGGGCAGCAGCACTCCTCCTGCCAGGTCTCTCAAAAAATACGCCAATACCCATGAGAGGAAGACAGCCGCAGTATCGCTTCCAAGATAAAGGCCGGACATAATCCACGGCCGAACTTGCGCCGACGAGGCTATATCTGTCAGGTTTTTCTTGCTGTTTGTGGCTATTATTGAGTCGATTGCCCTCTCAAAATTGATCTTGTCCACGAGGTTCACCTCGGTCAAGTCTCATTTTTCACTGGTACGACGACTCCTCAGGCTAAAGCCAGACATTTTCGCATCGATCTTGCAAAACCAGCTCTTCTTTAGGTGATGTAAAACGACAATCACAATGCTATTATACCAGCGACTGCTGACAAATGGCGGTCTTGTGCCGCTGACTCTTTGTATGGCAGTAGAGCTGTGGCAGCAACGGAAAGGCCAAGCCATTTGTGGTTGGCGATTCTTATAGAGCCTAACGCTGTCACATAGGCGATAAAGATCAGCCTTGCCATCGATGTCGCCAAAGCTATAGAATCCCTTTTATGAACCACTCCTTGGCGATGCATCATGGGTCATGCAAGGGCTATTATGGCAATATGGCTATATCTATATAAAGCGAAGCGTTGGAAGGGGTAGCATAAGTGTCGAAGGAAATAGAGTGCGAGAACGTGTCCAAAGTTAGCATGGGACAAAACCTTCTGGAGTATGGGTTTTTATGGGCTATATTTTTTGCCCCGTGGGGACCTGTGCCTCGATATTTCGGGTGGCTTTTGGCCTTCATCGGCCTGATCGTTATCAAGGTTAGGGGCGAAAACCTTAATCGATTATCCTTGGCCCCTCTGGACAAGGCGCTTTTTGCGTTCTTTCTCGCCTGGTCTTTCGTTGCAACCGTTGCCTTTCAAGGGGATCCGTATCTGTTTGGAAAGGGTTTCTCGCTTCCTTTGGAATTTGCCTTCGGCGTGTGGCTCGCTTTTTTCCTGCTCCAAGAGCCCAAAATTTTGAGGCGTTTCAGGACGACCGTTTGGGCTACCGCAATCGTCACCTTTGCTTGGACCATTCTGTGCTTTGCACTGACAGGTAATATGGAGGGCCCCTTTTCTCATCACAATACTATGGGAGCCCATGCGCTCTTCCTTCTATCGCCGACCTTGGCGTATTTTTTAGACGATGGGCTCTCTCCGCGGGAGATAACGCTGGCGTTTTTTGCCCTCTTGAGTTCGTGCGTAATGCTATTTTTAAGCTTCAGCTCGGGCGCTTGGGTTGGAGGGGCTGTGGTGCTGCTTTTTTCGTTTTTTCTTCTGCGTCGCGACGTACGCCTATGTTGGAGGCGGTTTTGTCTTTTGCTTTTATGTGGGGTGTCGTTGGTAAGCGTGTCTGTCCTGGTCGACAAAACGCTGGTGCAGCTTCTCTTTAGGGAATTGTCACAGCTTGCCTCTGCGGGCGACGTAGAAGCTTTTTCCAACAATAGATCTCTCCTGTGGCAGGCCGCATGGAATATGACGCAAGACAGCCCTATCTTGGGGCACGGCTGGAAAAGCTTTAAAGAGCTCTTCCCTGCCTTTGCCCCTGAAGGGTGGAAAGAAGGCGTGCCTTCAGCTCCGCATAATGGTTATTTCACCCTCCTCGTGAGCGGCGGTTTTCCCCTCTTGTTATCTTACCTTGCGCTTCAATGGCGGATGATAAAAAGCGCCTATCGTGCCTTTAAAAGCGGCATGCACAGGCATCATGCTGTTGCAGCCTTAAGCCTTGTTGTGGGGCAACTCGTGTATTCCATGGGGGGGAGCCACTTCGATGCCCGTCAGACCGTGGGCTGCATCGCCTGGGCCTTTATGGGGCTTGCCCTTGCCTTAGGCAGAAAATAACCCGGGTTCTACCATTTACAAAATCATGCAGGTGGTAATCCTTAGATTAAGGTTTGCCACAACCTAACCTGAGGCAAGTTAGGAACTAAGTGAGGGAATAATTGTATGATGAAGTTATTGTGAATATCCAAAAAGTTGAAGGCAAGAAGGGGATAAGGAAAGGAGTTATGGTAAATTTCAAAACCTGGGGACTTGCATTGATGACCGTTTGTGTTATCATAATGCGGCTGATGTGCGTATATACACGAAATCGGTTGCGCGCATCAGGCACTCGTCATAAGGGGTCCCATCGTCTAGTGGCCTAGGACACCGCCCTTTCAAGGCGGCGGCACGGGTTCGAATCCCGTTGGGACCGCCACTGTGCCGGTGTAGCTCAATCGGCAGAGCAGCGCACTCGTAATGCGCAGGTTGGCGGTTCAAGTCCGCCCGCCGGCTCCATAATGCGGTAAGGAGGCCACCATAGGTGGCCTTTTGTCATGTTTGGTCATGTATACAGCAGAATACGGTAGAATGTGCTTGGAGGTGTTTCATCAAATTGACAAAACCACGGCGCATCTTGTTTGCCAGACATGCCCAGACGGATTGGAACGACTTATCCCGCTATCAGGGGCGCACAGATGTCCCTTTGAACGTCGGAGGTCGTCGCCAAGCTGAGAATCTCGCCAGAAGGCTTGCCTATTGGAAGGCCGACCGAGTCTTTTCGAGCACACTGGTCCGCGCCAGGGAGACTGCCGAAATTGTTATGGAGAAGATGCCCGACCCTCCAGCTTTGGAGCTATTCGAAGACCTCGTGGAGCTCGATTTCGGCGAGTGGGAAGGCCTGTCCGTTTCTGAAGTGAGGCAGCGCTATGGGGAGCTTTACGAGCGGTGGAGAGACGACCCCGCCTCCGTCGATCCTCCCAAGGGAGAGTCCTTCGATGACATGATAAGGCGGGTGAATCGGGCCATATCTCCCATCCTGTCGTCCGACGCGGAGCGGGTGCTCGTGATCTGTCACGGCGGCACGATAAGGGCTGCCGTGGTGTCGCTGCTCGGCGCTCCTTCATCAATAGCCTGGCGCATTCGCATAGACAATTGTGCCCTCTTCGCCGTCGATATATTAGACGGCAGGCGCTCCTTGGCCTTTGCGAACGACGCATTGCATCTCTTCGTGGGCGATGCGCAAGCGGAGCAGATCCCGCTACTTCCGTAAAATGACTGAGTTTGTGCGCTTTCCCTGTTGTGGTATCATTACGGGGTTAAAATGGAAGAATTTCCGGACTTGCGAGAGGAGCGGCATTATGGCAAGAAATAGCTCCTCCCAGGGATTAGATCCGCAGGAGGAAGCAGAACTTTGGAGGCTTTGCCGGCAGGGCGACGAGGAGGCGAGGGAAGCCTTGATAGTCGCCTATCGTCCGCTCGTCTTTTGGTTGGCAAGGCGTTTTTCTTTGGACGACGGCACCGCTAAAGATTTGCTCCAAGAGGGTATGCTCGCCCTCATTAAAGCTGTCGATGCCTATGACGTCTCGCGCGGCAATAAGTTCACCACTTATGCCTTCTATCGCATCCGCGGGCATATGATAAACTTCCTCGAGAGGAGCGAAAAAAGAGCGCCGTGTCCTGTCGATGTGGAAGGGGAAATTGCTCAGCCTGGCGAGCAGGGCGCCGTCGAGTGGCATCTCCTATTGGAAGAGGCGATGGGTGTCCTCACCCTTAAGGAAAGGGACGTCATTCAGGCCCTGGTGGTAGAGGGCAAAAGAGCTGGCGATGTGGCAAGAGATGCTGCGATAGACGTCAGTCACGTATATCGCATACGACGCAAAGCGCTGGCCAGGTTGAGGACAGCTTTGGGTTTGTCCGCGCCACCGGGCGGGCAAAAGCGGGGATAAAAGCAAGAGAGGCATATTAATCGGTAAGCGGGGCGGGGGTAATCGTGGAAGGGCGCTTAAAGCGGATAGAACGGTGGGTAGAGCGGTGCATAGCTGCCTGGCGTGCCGGCAAGCCGGAGGCGGCTATGGCGGAGCTCGCGTGCGCTAAGGCAGAGCTCGACATGGCCGGCGAAGAGATGTGGCGCTTTTGCGCCTCGAAAGGTCACCACAGGAAGACTATTTCGCCATGGCGGCTCCTTCGACCGGCGGGAGTCCTCCTCGGCGTGGTTATCGTTTTAGCCACGGCTCTTCCGCTCTCCAACCTTCCACTTTCCAAAGATCAGGGAGGGCGCATCCAGCGCCTTGGCTTCGATGCTCCCGACCTTCGCTTGGAATTCGTGACCGAGGATGAAGGCAGGCTGTTAAACCTCCTCAGGGAGAGCCTTACTTCGACAAGAGAAGAGCAATTTGCCGATTTTCAAGTATCCGGATCTACTCTATCTCGGGACAAAAAGGCAGAAATGATGATGCCTTCGAGACCGGAAGCGTCATCGCGATCTGCCTCCGGTAACGGCGAGGCTCCCCTTTCTGCCGAAGCGTCCTCTGTGCCTTTAGAGGAGTTTCTCACCCTCGTGCAGATCGGTGAACGGGCACTGAGGGGTGAGGACTCGCCCATTATCTTTGAAAAACCTTGATCCTTCGGGAGAGTGATTGAGCGGTGAGGCACTTCGTTGTTATGATAGTTTTAGCGGTATTTTTGACCGTAGCAATTTGCGGAAGCTCAGCGGCGCAGCAGCCTGTGGTTGTAGAGCTTGCCGCGGAGGGAAACAAAGAGATAGCCTCGCAGTACGTCCTCGGTGTTGTCGGGACCAAGGTGGGGGATCGATTGAGCAGGGAGCAGATCGACAGGGACATAGAGGCTATCTACAACTTGGGTTTTTTTTCATACGTAGATGTCAGGTTGGAGACCAGGCCCGACGGCGTGAAGGTCGTCTATGTGGTGCAGGAAAATCCTCCGGTGAAGGAGATCAGGTTTGAGGGCAATTCGATATACAGCGACGAAGAGCTGATGAAAGAGGTCTTCACCGTCCCTGGAAGCATCTTCAATCGCGTCTTCTTCCGGCACGACTTGGAGCGCATTCAGAATAAATACAGGGAAGCTGGCTATGTCCTCGTGAGGATGCAGGATGTGCGCTTTGAAAACGGGATCGTCGAAGTGCAGATAGTGGAGCCCCGTGTGGGAGAGATCATAATACAGGGCAACACGAGGACCAAAACCAATGTGATCCGCAGGGAGATACCGATAAAGGAAGGCGATGTCTTCAACGCCACGTATATGCGCCACTCCCTCAACAAGCTCCAGAGGCTCGGGTATTTCGAAGACGTAAGTGTGGGTTTTGAGCCCACCGATAAGCCAGAAGTGATGAATATAGTCATAACCGTTACAGAGCAGAGAACAGGCCGCATAGGCGTCTCTATGGGCCACGGCTCGAGTAGCGGCTGGAGCGGCGGTCTTGTGTATGAAGACACAAACTGGCAGGGAAAAGGACACAAGGCTACCGTGGGCTTCGAGACGGGCGACCGCGAACAATATTGGATCTCCTACGAGGAGCCTTTTATGGACGAGCAGTATTATTCTTGGAAAGTCGGCGTTTACAAACATCAGTGGGAAGATATCAACTATGTCGACGACAGAGGCGACACGATCTTCGAATACGATGAGGACAGGACCGGCTATTACATCGGCGCCGGCAGAAAGTTCAAGCACGACCCCCGCATGAACTGGTATGTGACGCTCGATTGGCACGACTCTTCGGTAGACCCCACCTGGTGGCACTCCGAAGGGCCCGTAGACTATGAGGCTGTCAGGAACCTTTTGAGCAGCGGTAAGACTTTTTCCGTCTTGGGGACGGTTCAAAGGACAAACACGGACAGGTATCTGAGCTATCCCAAAGGCGACGTGGAAATTCTCAACATACAGCAGGCCATGAGCATAATGGGAAGCGACTGGGACTATACCAAATACTGGATAGAGGGGCGATATTATACACCACTTACCTTTCTGCAGGATATGTTCGGGGCGGAGCTCGGCACGAAGGATAACCCGGCGATACTGGCAGCTCGTGTGAGGGCTGGCTTTTCAAGCGGCACCCTTCCCTGGGCCGACCAGTATTTCTTGGGCGGGAACAAAGACCTGCGCGGCTACGAGGAAGATCAGTTCGAGGGGAGCGAGATGTTTCTGGCGAACGTGGAACTCAGAATCCCCATACAGGAGGCCGTTGGCTTCGTCATCTTCTACGATGTGGGCAACGCCTGGGGAGGCGTAAAATGGAAGCCGGAGAGCTATCAGGATGGAGTCCTAGTCCCTCCCCATATCGAAAGAGACAGCAGCAGTTTCAGCCTTTCTGACCTGCACGATGCTTGGGGCTTCGGTGTGCGCGTCAAAACTCCTTTGGGCAACATCCGCCTTGACGTCGCAGAGGGCGATTACGAGACCTTTACCCACTTCGGCTTCGGCGAGCTCTTCTGAATGAGATGCCGTATCGGAGATGCGCTGCCCTGTTGATCCTTTGCTTTTTTTTGGGCAAGGCAGAGGCCGCTTGTGAGCCCGTAGCGGTGGTTGGTCCGCCCGAGTGGTTGGCCAGTGCTGCTAAAGAAGCTCTTTCCGCCGTCTGGCGTGAGATGTCGCCTCGTTATTCCGAAGAGCAAAAGGTCAGGATGCTCTCCCTCGTGGCAGGGAGGCTTTTCGAAGGGTATGAGGCTTCCTCCGTCGAGGTTCAAGCGGGGGGGGTGCTCCTTTTCCTCACCCCCAGGGCGGCGTCCGATTGGCGGGTGCGCATCGTCCCGCCGCAGATGTCGCAAAGCCTTTCTCCCTGGTTTGAGGGAGACATAAAGGGGGTTGATTCCTCCATCTTAACTCTCCTCGAAGGCGTGCCCGTGGAAGCTTTGAGATGGGGCGATAGGGCCCTCCACGGGGAAGTGGCGCGCCTCTTGGGAGAGCGCCTTCCGGGATGGGAGCCGCACCTCTTGGTCAAGGCCGAAGAGAAGGCGGTGACCTTGGAAGTCTCCTTCTCTCCCCGCCCCCCGCTGGTCTTATTCGTGGAGCCGCGTATATTTTCTCGTTCCCTCCCCGTGTTTTTGATCTCAAACGTGAGGGAGGACGTCATCGAGACGCTCTCTCCTATCGTGGGGATGCCGCTGGAGTGGGTCTCCCTCCACGCCGCGGAGGTGGAGTCTTGGGCCAAGGAGACGCTCGAGGGGGAGAGAATCATCTCAGAGGCGCGGGGCGTCGCCGACGTGCGCTTTAAGCCGGAGCGCCTGAGCCGGCTCGAGGCGGATGTTGAAAGTAGCCGATATACGGCCTGGGTTTGGGCCGCCGCTTATGCCGGCACCGACGATCGTTATCCCGAAATCGGCCTTCACTTGGGGCGCAAGGCGCAACCCCTTTCCGGTTGGGATGTCGAACTATACGGCGAGTGGGTGCTTGAAGTTAACGATGCCGACCTCGAGAGTCGCTGGGGGCTGCGCTGGTCTCCATGGCTCAGGATATGGCTGGGCTACGAGGTGGCCTATCCGGGCGAAAAAGGGTGGGCGCGGTTATGGCTCGAGGGCGGCGTTAAAAGGCCCTATTTTTGGTGGCGTCGCAATGACGACGGTCAAGATAATTGGGGGTTAGGATATCGTATCACCGAGCATATAGCAATAGAGCTTCATTATGACGAAAGAGATAACGATTCCCTGAGCCTTAGGGCGTTGGGAAATCTGTAGGTGAGGCACCAATGACACTAATGAGCGATGAAGCAGTTTTTTCGCTGGAAGATATAGCTAAAGAAGTGGGCGGCTCTGTCAGGGGCAACCCAAGGCGGCTCGTTTCGGGCGTGACGTCTCCGTGGAGCGCCGACGCGAGCCGTATAACTCCAGTTTGGGAGAAGAAAGTGCTCGAGGGGCTTCCTGAAGACGTGCCGCTTTTGGCGCCTCCCGGATGGATAGAACCTGGCCGAGACGGGGTAGAGGTCCAAAACCCGAGGGGTGCCCTGGCGAAGCTGCTTACCCTCTTCTGTAAACCGAGGAGCTTTCCGCCGGGCATTCATCCCTCTGCGGTCGTTCATCCCGAAGCCTCGGTAGACCCTTATGTCCATATCGGGCCGCTCTGCGTAGTGGAATCCGGCGCGCATTTGTCTTCCGGTGCGGTCCTGGAGGCCCACGTCTTCGTGGGTGAAAACGTCAAAGTAGGAGAGGGAACGCGCATAGAGCCCATGGTCGTGATATATCGCGACACCGTAATAGGCAGGCGCTGCCTGATTCACGGCGGCAGCGTTATAGGGTGTGATGGGTTCGGATTTGAGAGCTTGAGCGAGGGCGGCCTCGCGAAGATCCCGCAGATCGGCAGGGTGGTCGTGGAGGACGATGTGGAGATAGGAGCTGCCGTCACCATAGACAGGGCTACGATGGGTGAGACGCTGATAGGCGCCGGCACAAAAATAGACGACCACGTGCACGTAGGGCACAACGCCAGGATCGGGCGCAACTGCGTGCTGGTGGCCATGACAGGGATCGGAGGCAGCGCCCATCTCGAAGACGGGGTAGTTATGGCAGCTCAAAGCGGCGTGAGGGATCATGCGCGCATCGGAAGGGATGCCAAAGTGGCTGCCAGGGCAGGCGTGACCAAAGATATTCCTCCCGGGAAGATCGTCTCTGGCTTCCCTGCCCGCGACCACAGAGAAGAGCTGAAAGTTCAGGCCATCCTTCACCGTTTGCCGGACCTCGTGAGCCTGCTCGACGATCTTAAAAAACGGGTCGATAAATTGTCGGAACAGGTGAAGGGCAATGACTCGTAGGGGTTTATCCCGCCCCGCAGAACTTTCCGGAGTTGGCCTGCACACGGGACGATTCTCCCGGTTGCGCCTCCTCCCTGCGGGCAAAAAAGGGCTTTGCTTTACCTTCGGAGACGAGAGCTTCCCCTTGGCGCAGGCGAAAGGTGAAAGCTCTGGCAGAGGGACAGACCTTCGCTTTCCCGGCGGTAAGGTCCTTCGCACGGCGGAACACCTGATGGCCGCCGTTTTCGGCATGGCCTTGGATGACCTCGAGATAGCCGTGGATGGAGAAGAGGTGCCGGCTGCGGACGGCAGTGCCCTCCCCTTCGTGGAGGCGATAGAATCCGCAGGCATAGTCGAAAGCGACGAGATCAGCGAGGCCTTTGCGATCTCCTTCCCTATAGGTGTGGATGATCCGCCTAAAGAGCGGTCGATCTGTGTCCTGCCGGGTGCAGCGCTGTTTTTGACCTATATCATCTCTTTCAACCATCCATCGGTGGGCGCGCAATACCTATCACTTGAGATCGACCCCGAGCGTTTCAAGCGCGAGATAGCGCCTGCGCGCACCTTCGCCTTCCTCGACGAAGTCGAGGGCTTGCGAAGGAGTGGTTTGGCCCGCGGCGGCTCGCTCGAAAACGCCGTAGTGATAGGTGATGATGGCATATTGAACAGAGGCGGCCTGCGCTTCCCCGACGAGTTCGTCCGCCACAAACTCCTCGACCTTTTGGGAGATTTGGCCACATTGGGGTGCCGCCTCGCAGGTCATGTGGTGGCATGCCGTGCTGGTCATGACCTTCATCTCGCCCTTGCAGACAGGATAGACCGAATCCGCCCGAGGGGGGATCTAACGTGATCGATATTCACAAAATCCTGGAGTCATTGCCGCACAGATATCCCTTTTTGCTCGTAGATCGCATATTAGACCTTCAGGAGGGCAAGATAATCGGGCTCAAAAACGTCACCATAGATGAGCCGTTCTTTCAAGGCCACTTCCCCGATGACCCGGTTATGCCGGGTGTGCTCGTGCTGGAGTCAATGGGGCAGGTGGCGGCGATGATGATAGTCCTGCGGCCCGAAATGGTGGGCAAGGTGACGTTTTTGACCGGTGTCGACGACGCGCGCTTCCGCAAGCCGGTCCGTCCCGGCGATCAGTTGATCACCGAAGCCGAGGTTTTGAAAATGCGCGGCAAGGTTGGCAAAGTAGCTGCCGTCGCCAAGGTTAACGGCGAGGTGGTGGCTGAAACCGTGTTCACGTTTGTGGTGGCGAAGAAGCTCGGTGAGCCGGAGTGAAGCGGATGATTCATCCTACGGCGATCGTTTCGCCCAAGGCCGAAATCGACGACGACGTATCCATCGGCCCCTACAGCATCGTGGGTGATCGCGTCCGCATAGGTGCGGGCTCCGTCATAGGGGCATATGTGCACATATCGGATTACGTCTCCTTGGGCCGGGGGTGCAGGTGTTTCGACCACGTGGTCTTGGGGATGGAGCCGCAGGATCTCGGTTTTCGCGGCGAGGAGAGCTGGGTGTGCGTGGACGACGACGCTACGTTGAGAGAGAACGTCACCGTCCACCGAGCCAGCGGCGAGGGAAATTGCACGCGCATCGGTTCAGGCGCTTATCTTATGGAAGGGGTCCACATCGGCCACAACGTCAAGGTGGGTCCTGGCGTGGTGGTGGCCAACAAAACCGGGTTCTCCGGCTATGTGGAGGTGGGGGAGAAGGCCGTCGTGAGCGGCCTTGTAGGCGTTCATCAGTTCGTCCGCATAGGCAGGTTCTGCATGGTGGGCGGCCTCGCCAAGGTCATAAAGGATATCCCACCTTACTCACTCGCTGACGGGCACCCGGCCCGCATCTACGGCATAAACGTCGTTGGATTGAAGCGAAACGGCTTTGACAGGGAAACTCGAAGCCACATAGCAGGTCTTTACCGCATCCTGTATCGCTCCGGCCTCGCGATGAAAGAGGCATTGCGCGAGCTCGCCGCTCGATACCCCGGCGACGAATTCCAAGAGGAGCTCACCCGTTTTATAACTTCATCGAAAAGGGGAGTGACGCCGTGGGGCGCCTCCTGTGAAAGGGATCGAGAGGATGATTAAACTCTTTGCTATGGACGTGGATGGGACGCTGACCGATGGCGGCGTCTACATGGACGGTCAGGGTGGCGAGTGGAAACGCTTCGACATCCAGGACGGCATGGGCATAGCGCGCCTGAAAGCAAGCGGCGTCGTCATAGCCTTCGTGAGCGGGCGCCCCTCGCCGGCCACGGACCAGAGGGCGAAGGACCTCGGCGTGGATCGCGTTTACAACGGCGTAGGCGAGAAACTCTCCATTTTGCAGAAACTCGCCCGCGAGCTCGATCTTTCGAAGGAAGAGGTGGCGTATATGGGTGACGACGTGAACGACTTGCCCCCTATAGAATGGGCCGGTTTGGGCATAGCTCCTGCCAACGCCATGCCCGAGGTCAAAGCCGTGTCGGATTGGGTGACGAACTCCTGCGGCGGTCATGGGGCCGTTCGCGAGGCTGCCGAGAGGATCTTGGAACTCAATGCATCAGTAGCGAAAGGGGAGTCGTCGCATTAAGATCCTGGACCGCTTCATCATAAACGAGCTGAAACCTCCCTTTTTTTTCGGCATCTTCGCCTTTTCGCTCCTCTTGGTGGCCGGAGACCTCCTTTTCGACCTGGCCGATCTCATCGTGGAGCGCGGCGTCCCTTTGTGGATCGTGACCAAGCTCTTCATTTACAGGTTGCCCAGCGTGGTAGTGCTCACCTTACCGATGGCCATGCTTCTGGCATCCATCTACTGCTTCTCGAAGCTGTCTTCCCAATCGGAGCTGGTGGCACTCAAGGCCTCCGGCGTGGCCTTCCAGCGCATCGTGCGCCCCCTCTTGATGGTCGCGCTAGTCGTAGGGTGCGCCGCCCTCCTTTTGAACGAGACGATAGTCCCGTTGGCCGATAGGGCTGCGGAGCACGTTTTGAGGTATGAAATTGCGCGCGAGCGCCCGTCCTTGCTGAGGGAAAGGTTGTTTTTGAGGGAAGAAAAAGCGGGAAGGCTCTCGCGGGTCATATACATAGAAAAACTCCTGCCTCGCAGTGGCCTTATGGAGGGCGTCTTGGTCCAGGAGTTCAACGAGGGTTCGCTGAAGCGCATCGTGCTGGCAGAAAAGGGGAGTTGGCAGGGCGGGGAGTGGTGGCTCGAAGGCGGCAGGGCCTTTGAGGTTTCATCCGACGGTCAAGTCTCGGGGTCTGCACAATTTGCGCGTCAGCGCCTTCCCTTGCCCCTTTCCCCGGCACAGGTCGAGCGCGCTGCTGCAGATCCCAAGAGGATGGGCGCTTTCGAGCTGCACAAATATATTGCCCTCGTAGAGGCGCAGGGTGCCGATGTGCGGCCCTTGCAGATGCTGCTTTACCTTCGCCTGGCGGTGCCCTGGGCCAGCGTGGTGTTGGCCATGGTGGGTTCGAGCATGGGAGTGCGCTCGCGGCGCGCCACCTCAGGGGTTGGTCTGGGAGTGAGCGTCATAGTCATCTTCTTCTATTACGTATTGATGTCGCTGTGTAAAGCCATGGGAGAGAGCGGGTATATGCCGCCACTTTTCGCCGCGTGGCTTCCCAATCTTCTTTTCTTTTTGATCGGCGGAGCGCTTATCAGGCGCGCCAATACGGCCTAAGGAGGCAATGGCATGGATGGCGGATCTGTGGCTCTCGTAGCCGGAGGCGGCCTGCTTCCGCTTGAGATAGCGAGGCGGCTTCATAGCCGCGGTGAGGCCCCTTTCGTCTATTCTATAGGTCCCGCGCATGACGAACTCTTTGAGCATGCCAGAAGTCTCGTCGTGCTTTCGCGCTTGGAGCTCGAAGCGCTTCTCGCCGACATGGAGGCGAAGGGTGTTAGGGACGTGATTTTAGCAGGTCTCGTCTCCAAGACGTTCATGTACGAGCCGGCGATGCTCGACTCCGCCATGAAGAAGCTCCTCGCGGAGCTTTCCTCCAGAGACGATCACTCACTGTTGGGAGCGATAGTTAAGGTTATGGAAGAGCGCGGGTTTGCGGTCCTCAAATACCGGCACATCATAGAAGATTGGATGGCGCCCCTCGGGCATATCGCCGGCAGAAAGCCCTCTCAAGAAGAGGCGGAAGACATAAGTTACGGTGTGGGGGTAGCCTCGCACATCCTGCCCTTGTCCTTCGGCCAGACTGTGGTCGTGAAGGGCAGAGCCGTCGTAGCCGTTGAGGCCATGGAGGGGACAGATTTAACGCTGCGCCGTGCCGGAAGGGTGTGCAGGGGCGGCGTGGTCGTGAAGATGATGCGGCAAGATCAGGACGAGCGTTACGATCTTCCCGTTATAGGCAAAAAGACCATCGAAAACATGGCCGCCTCGGGGCTGACATGCCTTGCCGTGGAAGCCGGGCGCACTATAATCCTCGACCCAGATCGTTTTAAGAGGGCGGCTTCAAAGAGAGACATAGCTGTGGTGGGGGTAGCACCTTGTCGATCTTCATAAGCTGTGGGGAGGCCTCCGGCGACGCCTACGGCGCTGGTTTGCTGAAAGCCCTGCGCGATCTCGGCTTTGGCGACCGAGTGTGGGGCATGCTCGGCCCTAAGTCGCAAGAAGCCGGAGGTGAAGCCCTTTGGCCTTCCTCCGAGCTCTCGATCGTCGGTGCCGTAGAGGCCGTTGCGGCGCTCCCTCGCTTGCTGCGCCTCAGGGGCGAGATCGCTAAAGCCGCCTTGGCAGAAAAACCTCGTGCGGTCGTCGTCATAGACAGTCCGGACTTCCACATCCCTCTCCTGAAGCGCCTCAGAAAATCGGGCTTCGATGTCCCCGTTTTTTATATAGCACCTCCTACCGTCTGGGCTTGGAGGTCCGGCCGCGCAGATGTCTTGAAGGCGCTCGATGCCTGCTGTTTTCCTCTCTTCGAATTCGAACACGATAATCTGCGCTCCCACGGCTTAAAAAGCCTTTGGGTCGGTCATCCGCTGCTCGATGATTTTGCTGATTATAAACCGCCGCAGGATCTGATATCAAATGTCCAGGGCAAAGATATGGTGGCCTTGCTCCCCGGAAGCCGTAAAAGCGAGGTAAAGCGGCTCCTTCCCGTGCTCGAGGCCCTCGTAGAGCCTCTCGAAGATCTCGGTTATTTTCCGGTTTTTTCCGTAGCGCCCGGCCTCGAAGAGGGGAATAAATCCTATCTCCGGCGTAAGCTTGCAGGGTGCTGCCTTTACGAAGGACAGGGGAGGGATCTGATCGCCGCGTCGTCCTGCGTCGTGGGGGCGAGCGGCACGGCCGCCGTGGAGGCGATGCTCTTGGATCGTTTTATGGTAGTATTATATAAAAGCTCTTGGATGAATTACGCGCTCTTCAAGCTCCTTGTCGATATCAGGTGGCTCTCCATACCCAACATATTGGCTTGGGAGGAGATATATCCGGAGTTCCTGCAAGCTCGCGCGCGCCGGGAGCTCATAATTTCCGCGCTCAAGCGTTATAGAAATGATGCCAAGGCCGTGCACGAGAAGCTCGCCCGCGTCCGCAGCCTCTTGGGAGAACGGGGAGCTTATCGCATGTGGGCCAGGGTGGTCGCGGAGAGCGCGTCGCCATGAGGCGGGTCTGCCTTTTGGTCAACGGGCCGGGCGAGCTGTGGGGCTGGGCGCGCCCGCTCGTGCGCGAGCTGTCGAATCGCGGCTTAGCTGTTACGGTGTGGCTGCTCTCCTGTCCCTTTGCCACGGGTTTAGAAGAGCTTTTGGCCGGCTCCTGGAACGTGGAAGTGGTCGGCCCCAGCGGCGCCTTCAGGGAGTTTTGGGAGATGCGGCGGGGCGGGAGGGGTATAGATTTGGTGCTTCAGCTCGGCGGCGATCTCTTTTTCGGGCGGACGCTGGCGCGCGCGGAGGGCTCCCCCTTGGCCTGCTATACTTATGGCTATAAACCTGGGCTTTCCCGATGCGCGGCCGCGTGGACGGCCTTCGAGAACATGGCTGAGGGTTTGAGGAGAAAAGGAATACGGGCCGAGCCCATAGGAGACCTCGTCGCTGATGCCCTGATGGTTGACGATGGGGTTTCGCCTTGGAAGCTGAAAGAGAGCAAAAAGATCGCGCTCTTTCCGGGGAGCAGGCCGGCCATACGCAAAAGGGCGCTATCGTATCTCGGCGAAGTCGTCAAGATCTTAAGAGAGCTCGACGATAGGGTCGAATTTGCAGCGCTCCTCTCGCCCTTTTGCACGCGCGAGGAGAGGGAAATGTGGTCCGAGGCGGGGTTGAATCCGACTACCTCCGGCACTCGCCAGGTCCTTGCGGATGCTGACATGGCTTTGACACAGCCCGGCACGAATACGCTCGAGCTGCTTCACATGGCCGTGCCGGCCCTCGTCGTCGTGCCTTTCGCCTTTCTGCGGGATATCCCGGTATCGGGCGTCAAGGGCTGGGCATCTGGGCTCCCCGTGATAGGCGGCACGTTTAAGGAGTTCGTCCTGCGCGTGGCGGCCAAACATAGAGGCTACCTGAGTTGGCCTAATCGCATAGCTGGGCGTGAGGTGTTGCCGGAGATCGTGGGAGTCGTCAAACCTCAGGCGCTGGCCCAGTTGATATTCGAGCGCTTGAGTGACCGCGAATGGCAGTCCTCCTGCAGGGAGGAGCTCAGGCGCATCTCTGCGGAATCGGCGTCGCGGGGCGCATCTGCTCGCCTCTGCGCCCGCCTGAAGGAGCTGATCTCGTGAGGGCCGTTTTGAGCAAGCGGGGCACGTATTTCAGGCTGATCGCTTATCTCAAGCCGTATAAAAGCCGTTTAATAGCCGGCGTGGCCTGCATGCTTTTGGCTTCGCTCTTTTCCGTCGCTCCGCCGTGGCTGTTGAAGAACATGGTCGACGACGTCTTGATAGCGAAAAGGACCGGCCTGCTGAACTTATTGGCTGCCGGCATAGTGCTGCTCTTTTTGGGCAAGGCCGTCGCCACTTACGGACATCAATACCTCATGAGCTGGGTGGGGCAGAAGGCGGTCATGGACATAAGGATCGCCTTCTACGACCACATGCAGCGCATGTCGTTGCGCTATCTCTACGGCAAGCGCGTTGGCGAGCTCGTTTCCCGCCTCACCAACGACTCGAGGGCGGTCCAGGAGCTCCTGACGAACGTCCTCGTCGATTTGGTCGTCCACGGCACGACATTCGTGGCCGTGGTCATATTCCTCTTCTTCTTGAACTGGCGGCTTATGCTGGTGACCTCCGCAGTGTTGCCCTTCACCGCATGGATGCTGGATAAGGCCTCCAAGAAGCTGCGAGCGGTGGGGCACGAGATTCAGGAGCAGATGGCCCGCCTTTCGGCGGTGGCGCAGGAGGCCCTTTCGGCGGTGCGCATAGTGCGCTCTTTCGCCACGGAGGACGAGGAGTTGGAGCGGTTTCGCAAGCAGAACCGCAGCCACTTCAGCGCAATGCTGCGAGGGACTCAGATACGGGCAGTCCTCTCGGGAGCTGTGGAGGTGACGCTCATCGCCGCCCTTGCTCTGATCCTGTGGCTCGGCGGGCGCGACGTTGTGCGTGGCCAAAGCACGCCGGGAGAGCTCATCGCCTTCCTGGGCTATTTGGGATTGCTGGTACAGCCTGTGAGGGTTTTGAGCCACATAGTGTCTCAAATTCAGCAGGGCCTTGCGGCGGCGGAGCGCATATTTGAGGTTACAGACCGTGCCACCGACGTGCCGCCCCCGGCCTTTCCCGTGGTCATAGAGCGCCTCGAGGGGCGCATCGACTTTGAAGACGTGAGCTTCGCCTACGAGGACGAGCGCTGGGTGCTCTTGGACGTTAACCTCGCCGTCGAGCCGGGAGAGAAGGTCGCCATAGTTGGTCCCACCGGGGCGGGGAAGTCGACGATAGCGGACCTGATCCTCCGCTTCTACGATGTCCAAAAGGGGCGCATCCTCATAGACGGGCACGATGTGCGCGAGCTCGACCTTAAAACCTTGCGCAGGCAGATAGGTGTGGTGCCGCAAGACCCGATCCTGCTCAAAGGCAGTATAGCCTTCAACATAGCTTACGGCTGTCCGCAGGCCTCCATGGAAGATATCCGCAAGGCTGCCTCTGTGGCCGGCGTCCACGACTTCATACTTTCTCTTCCTAAGGGTTACGATACGGAGATCGGAGAGCGGGGCGTGACGCTTTCCGGAGGGCAGAGGCAGCGCATAGCCATAGCGAGGGCCATAGTTCGCGATCCGAGGATAATCATCATGGACGAGGCCACCTCATCCTTAGATGCCGCCGTGGAACAGAAGATTCAGGAGTCGATGGCCAAGGCGATGGAGGGGCGCACGGCCTTGGTCATCGCTCACCGCCTCTCGACGGTGCGCCATGCGGACAGGATAGTGGTTTTGGAGGACGGTCGTATAATCGAAATGGGAGACCACGCCGCGCTCATGGCGAGGCACGGCCTGTATGAAAGGCTCTACAGCCTGCAGTTCGGTGATAGACGTGCAGTGCATCGTTGACAGTTACCTGTCCTTTGCGAGGGAGAAAAAGGCACTTTCGCCTTGGCAGGTGCTTTCGCCGTTGGGCTACGTCGCCCAGATGGGCGTGGCCTTCAGAAACTGGACCTACGACCACGGCATCGCATCTGTCTGGGATCCGCCTCTGCCCGTTATCAGCGTAGGCAACATCACCATGGGCGGCACGAACAAGACCCCCTTCGTCGAGATGCTCGCCTCCCGCTTTTGTGACATGGGCCTTTCCGTAGGAATCGTAACGCGCGGCTACGGCGGCCGCAACGCCGACGACCTCGCCTTCCCCGGCTTTGGTGAAAGAGATGCGGTGGGGGATGAGCCGCTCCTGCTCTCGTCGCGCCTCCCTGACGTTCCGATAGCCGTGTGCAAGCGGAGGCGGCGCGGCGTGGAGGCCTTGAAGCGCGCCGGCGTCGAAATCGTCGTGGCGGACGACGCCTTTCAGCACAGGCACTTGGGGCGCGACGTGAACATAGTCTTGATCGATGCGACGTGCCCTTTCGGAAACGGCAAGCTCTTCCCCGCCGGGCTTCTGCGCGAACCGGCTGCGTCCCTTTCGAGGGCCCACATCGCGGTGATCACGAAGGCCGACCGAGCCCCTCGGGAGAAGGTGGAGACGTTGTTGGAGACTATATCGCGCCACGTCCCTGAAGAGGCGATATTCCTATCGACTCTCGTCGTGGAGAAGTGGTCCTCTTGGCGCGGCTCCTTCGTCGATCTGCCCTTCGAAGAGGTAGAGGGCATGAGCGTTATGGCCTTTTCGGCCATAGGCGACCCGGAGAGCTTCCGCGATTCTTTGGAAAAGTGCGGCGTCCGCGTGGTCGGTGAGGCCCGTTTCCGCGATCACCACCGCTACAGTCTGCGCGACATGGAGCGCATATGCCGTGCGGCCGACGAGGCAGGCACCGAATGTTTAAGCTGCACCGAGAAAGACATCTACAACCTGCCGGAAGGATGGCGAGCGCGGTCTCTCCTCATACCCAGGGTGGCGGTAAAAATAGACGACGAAGGGCGCTTCTGGCGGGCACTGCTTTCCAATCTGCTCCCAAAGGTGGTCGTGGCTTCAAACGGCCACGGGGAGGACTCCATAGGTGCTCTCCTCGCCCAGAGGTTGCAAAAAGCGGCGCCCGGCGTCGCCGTAGAGGCCTTTCCTCTGGTCGGCAGGGGGGAGTCTTACAGGGATTGCGGCGTTAGGGTCGTCTCTTCTCCGGTGGAAACGCCGAGCGGCGGCATTATAAAGTACAATCTGAGGGACTTTTTGGCGGACCTGCGGGCCGGTCTCTTGAGGCAGATAATAAAGCAGCTTGGCGCATGGAAAGATCTTCGCGGGAAGTGCCGCACGCCCATCTGCGTCGGCGACGTGTACCTCCTGCTCCATGCCCTATTCGGCCAGGGCCTGCCGCCGCTCCTCCTGGCGACGGCGAAGAGCGAGCGCATCAGGGGACATTGGCATATAGAGCATTGCATCCTCCGCAAGCGCGCCCTCGTCGTGTGGACGCGCGACCCCGAAACTGCGCTGGAGCTGAAAAAAGTTGGCGTTAACGCCGTCTATGCTGGGAACCCCATTGTAGATCTTCTCGGTGATAATGAAGAGGGAGGGAGGCATTGGCCGGCCGATGTCTCTGCAAAGGTCTTATTGCTTCCGGGCAGTCGCAAGCGCGCATACCGCGATGTGGCGCTGCTCCTCGAGGCTTCGCTCCTGCTTTCCCGTCGCATGGATTGCGCCTTCCTCATGGTGCTCGCTCCGACGCTCGACCTTGAAAAGTTGGTCGCCGCCTCGAGCGGCTTCTCCTGGGATCCGCCCTTTCTGAAGAGTGAAGGGCTATGCGTGGCGGTGACGGACATGCCGGTGGGAGATGCTGCCCGCGGCGCAGACATCGTCATCGGCCTCGGCGGGACGGCAAACCAGCTCTGTGCCGCCTTGGGCGTGCCGGTGCTTTCTATCATAGAAAAGGGCAAGCTCGTGCAGAAAAAGCTTTTGGGAGATGCCGAGCTGCTCGTAGCTCCTGAGGCCGGTTCCTTAGCTGAGGCGGCATACGGGATATTGACGGATAGTGATCTGAAGGCGAGGATGTCCGAGGCCGGCCGCAGGAACATGGGCGGCGGTGGGGCCGTCGAAGACGTCGTTCGCTACGTCGCGAACGAGATGGGATTGGCGCTTCGTTGCGCCGTATGGCGAAAGATTGCTGAAAGTTTGGGGGGAGATGCAGGTCATGAAGAGCATAGCGATCATCCCGGCGCGCTTCGGCAGCACGCGCCTGCCGGGTAAGCCGCTTTTGCCGGTAGGGGGAGTGCCCCTGGTGGTGCGCGTGGCCAAAGGGGTGAGCCGCTCATCTAAGGTGGAGCGCATCGTCGTCGCCACCGACGACGAGAGGATTGCGGCGGTGGCCAAGTTGGGGGGTTTTGAGGCGATCATCACGCCGAAGGATCTGCACAGCGGCAGCGATCGCGTTGCCTATGTGGCAAAGGAGCTTCAGGGGTGGGATATAGTCCTCAACGTGCAAGTCGACGACGCGCTGGTGGGCCCCGACATGATAGACCCGCTCGTAGACGTCCTGAAATCTGACAGTTCGGTTCAGGTTGCGCTGCTCGTCAAGGAGATCGAAAAGAAGCGCGAGGTGGAAAACCCCAACGTCGTGAAAGTCGTCTTCCGCAGAGACGGAAGGGCCCTCTACTTCAGTCGCTCTCCCGTGCCCTACGAGCGAAATCCCAAGGCGCCTTATTACAAACACATCGGCCCCTACGCCTACAGGCGGGATTTCCTCTTAGAGCTCGCCAAGTGCCCGCCGACACCACTCGAGCACGCCGAGAGCTTGGAGATGCTGCGCATACTCGAAATGGGCTATGAGATACGCTGCGTCGAAACGCAGCGCGACACAATAGAGGTCGATACGCCCGAAGACATAGCCGCCTTGGAAAACTACCTGGCCGGACGGGGAGATGAGGCGCGGTGAGGGCGAGAGTTGACATCGGCCCCTTCTGCATGGGCGACGGTCCCGTCGTCATCGTGGCCGGCCCCTGCGTGCTCGAAAGCCTCGACTTAGCGCTGCGCGTTGCCGCGCAGGTGAAGGGGATCTGCGACGATTTGGGCTTGCCCTACATCTTTAAGTCCTCCTTCGACAAGGCGAACCGCACCTCTATAAAGAGCTTCCGCGGGCCGGGCTTGGAGAAGGGCCTCCAGTGGCTGGCGAGGGTGAAAGAGGACCTCGGCGTGCCCGTGCTCACCGACATCCACCTGCCAGATCAGGCCGAGGTCGCGGCCGACGTCGTGGACGTCCTGCAGATACCGGCATTCTTGTGCCGTCAGACAGACCTGGTGGTGGCCGCGGCGAAAACCGGCAAGCCCGTGAACATAAAGAAGGCCCAGTTCCTCTCGCCCTACGATATGGCACCGGTGGTGGAGAAGTGCCGCGCCGTGGGCAACGAGGAGGTCATATTGTGCGAGCGCGGCTCCGCCTTCGGCTACAGAGAGCTCGTCGTCGACATGCGCTCCATACCCATAATGCGCTCTCTCGGCTGTCCCGTGATGTTCGACGCCACGCACAGCGTCCAGATGCCCGGAGGGCGCGGGTCTTCGAGCGGCGGCGACCGCAGATTCGTCCGCCCCCTCGCCAGGGCGGCGCTTTCGATCGGCATAGACTCCCTCTTTTTGGAAGTCCATCCCGACCCCTACAGCGCCCTGAGCGACGGTCCCAACATGATCCCTTTGGGCGAGCTGCGCGCCTTTTTGAGAGAGGTAAAAGAGATAGACGAGCTAATCAAGGGCTCGATCGGCCCGTGCCTTTTGGAGGGAGAAAGCCATGGTTTGTCTTCCTAAAGAGCGGGAGGGAATGGAGCTTTCCGACGACGAACTCGTCGCCGCGGCCAAGCGCGTCATAGAGAGCGAAGCGCGGGAGCTCCTGAAGGCCGCAAGTCGGATCGGTTATGAAATGGCGAAGGCTGCACGCCTGATATGCGGCTGCAAGGGGAGGGTGGTCGTCGTCGGCCTCGGAAAATCCGGCCATGTGGCCAGGAAGATCGCCGCCACCTTCTCTTCGCTCGGCACGCCCGCCTTCTTCCTGCACGCCGCCGAGGGCGCCCACGGCGACCTCGGGATGGTCTGCAGGGAAGACGTGGGGCTTTTTTTGAGCAACAGCGGTCACACCCAAGAAGTGCTCGAGCTCTTGCCTTTTTTTAAGAGGTTAGGCGCCCCCGTCATCTCCATCACTGGCGATCTCTCCTCTCCGTTGGCGGAGGCCTCCGACCTGGCGTTGGATTCGAGCGTTGAACGGGAGGCCGATCCGTTGGGCCTCGCCCCCACGTCGAGCACGGCGCTGCAGATGGCCATCGGCGACGCCCTCGCCGCCATGGTTACGGAGCTGAGGGGGCTTGATCGCGACGACTTCGCCCTCTTTCACCCCGGCGGAAAGCTCGGCAGAAGGCTCCTCCTGCGCGTCTGCGACGTCATGGGGAGGGGCGAGCGGATGCCCCTTGTGCGTGAGGACGTCAGGGTCTGCGACGCCATATACGAGATATCGAGTAAAGGTTACGGTGCTACGGTCGTAGTCGACGGTTCGGGCGCACTTTGCGGCATATTTACCGACGGCGACCTGCGCCGCTTGCTTGAGAGATCCGGCCTGAAAGGGCTCGAGCAGCCCCTAAATTCCGTCATGACGAAGGCGCCCAAGACCATCGCCCCCGACGAACTGGCAGCCAAAGCCGTCCTCCTCATGGAGGAAAACGAGATCTCGGTCCTCGTTGTCGTCGAGGGGGATCGTCCTGTCGGCATAATCCACCTCCACGAACTCTTGAAGGCGGGGGTGGCATGAAATTAAGCCTCCGTGCCTATTCGGCCATAGTCTCGTCGCTCTACTGCGCGGGCTATCCATACCTCGCTTGGCGCTACAGGGAAGGTTTCGCCCAGCGGCGCGGTGTCTATGAGCCGTCTTTGGCCGGAAGCTTGAAGGGTGCGCGCCCGATTTGGGTGCACGCCGCCTCCGTGGGCGAGGTGCAGGCGGCCTTCCCTCTGATTAAAGCGATGCGCTCCGCTCTCATCGGCCCGATAATCCTCTCCACGGTGACTCCCACCGGTAAGGCCATGGCGCAGAGGCTTTGCGGCGGCATGATAGACGCACATATCTACTACCCCTGGGACGTGCCTTGGATCGTCAGACGCTCCCTTAGTGCCCTTCGCCCCAAGGCCTACGTGGCCGTGGAGGCCGAGATATGGCCCCTCTTTTTGTCGGAGCTGGCCGAGCGCGAGGTCCCCGCCTTCCTGGTCAACGGGCGCTTCTCCGACCGCTCTTTTGAAAAAGCCCGAAAAAGCCCGGCCTTCTGGCTTAAAGTGCTCGGGTCTTTTAGGTTTCTCATGGTGAGGGGGGAAACCGACAGAGAGCGCCTCCTTTCGCTCGGCGTGGACGGAAAGAAGGTGATAGCCCTCGGAGACTGCAAAATCGACGCCCTCGTCGAAAGGCAAAAGGAAGTCGATCTGCCCTCTTTGAGGCGAAGGCTCTTTTTGGGCCCCGACGACATCTGCCTGGTGGCCGGGAGCACCCACGAGGGAGAAGAAGAGGTCGTCTTTAGGGCCTGGGAGGAGGTGAGGCGCCGCTTCCCGTGCCGCCTCATCGTGGTGCCCCGTCACCCGGAGCGTTCGCCGAAGGTCTTAAAAGAAGCGGAACGTTTCGGCAAGGCGCTCTTATTGACGCAAATCTCCCCCGGTTGGGATATACTGGTAGTCGATGCCGTCGGATATCTCTTCGACCTCTACGGCCTTGCCCGTGCGGCCTTCGTGGGGGGGAGCCTCGTCCCCAGGGGAGGACAAAACGTCTTGGAGCCTGCCTGTTGGGGCATCCCCGTTTTTTGCGGACCTCACATGGAGGATTTTGCCGCGCCCGTTGATGAGCTTTCGCGCCTGGGCGCGCTGAAAGTGATTTCAAACGAAAGCGAGCTGGCTCAAGGGTGGGTCGGCTCTCTCGCCGCTCCTGACGGCGATTTTAAAAGAAGCGTAGAGCGATATTTCACCCCTGGCGCCGCAGTCAGGGCGTGGGAGATCATAAGATCGAGCCTCTGAAAAAGGAAGTGATGACTGTGCAAAGCTTTTCCATGCGCCTCTCGGGTCGCGTCCTATTCGGTCCCGGGACCGTGGCCCGGTTGGGCGACATTGCGCGCACCTTCGGCGCCGAAAAAGCGCTCGTCGTCTCCGACCCAAACGTCGAGCGGCTCGGGCACGTGAATCGCGTCTGCGAGCTGCTGCAAAAAGCCGGGATAAAGGTGCGCGCCTTCGCGGAGGTGGAGCCAGACCCGTCTGTCGAGACGGCTGACAAAGCCGCCGACGTCGCTAAGGATTTCGGCGCCAGCCTCATCGTCGGCATAGGCGGAGGCAGCTCGCTCGATATAGCTAAGGCCGCGAGCGTCCTCGTCACCAACCCTGGGGGCGCCGCCTCCTATCAAGGCCTCGGCCTGGTCAAAAATGCGGGCCTGCCCAAGGTTTTGATCCCCACCACCGCCGGAACGGGGAGCGAGGTCACGTTTACGGCCGTGCTCATCAGGAAAAAAGAGGGTATAAAGGCCGGCATCAACGACGAAAAGCTCTATGCCGACTATGCCATCCTGGACCCGGAGCTCACCCTGTCCCTCCCTCCCCGCGCCACCGCCTCCACGGGCATGGACGCTTTCATCCACGCCTTCGAGGCGTATGTGGGCAAGAGCGCCACGCCTTTCAGCGACATCTTCGCCGAGTCCGCAATAAAGAGGGTGGGCAGGTGGCTTCGCGTGGCCACGTGGGATGGAAGAAACTTGGAGGCCAGGTGCGAGATGGTGCTCGCTTCCTACTACGGCGGTGCCGCGCTGGCGAACGCCGGGGTAGGGGCCTGCCACGCACTCTCTTATCCCTTAGGGGGTATTTTCGGCGTCCCTCACGGCCTCGCCAATGCCCTGCTGATATCGTATGTGACGCGCCACAGCGTCATGGCAAACCCCGAGCGCTATGCTAAAGCGGCCATTCTGTTGGGAAGAGAGTGCGGTGCGTCTCTGAGGGACGCGGCTCTGTCGTGCGTCGAGGCCCTCGAAGAGCTCGTCTCGGACCTCGGTCTGCCTCGCACTTTGAAAGATTTGGGGATAAAGATAGAAGAAGGGCGCCTTCGGGAGATGGTCAAGGGAGCCATGGCTGTGGATCGTCCCATGGCCAACAACCCGAGGCCTTTCGACGAAGAGCTCTGCGCAAAAGTATATAAGGAGGCGATAGGGTAATGCCGGCATATGAGCTTTACGGGCAGGAGGAGATCGACGCAGTCGTAGATGTGCTGCAGCGCAAGATAGTACATCGCTACTCGTCTCACGAAGCGAGGGGTGGCATTTACAGGGCGAAGGAGTTTGAGGATGTCGTGGCCCGCGCGGTGGGCGCCAAATACTGTCAGGCCGTGAGTAGCGGCAGCGCAGCGCTCTACGTGGCGCTCAAGGCCTTGGGGGTCGGGCCGGGCGACGAAGTGATAACGTCGGCCTTCACCTTCATAGCGAGCATCGAAGCGATATTGGAGTGCGGTGCAGTCCCCGTCCTGGCGGACATAGACGAAAGCCTTAACTTAGACCCCGAGTCCGCCGAGGACGCCATCAGCGAAAAGACCAAGGTGATCATGCCGGTTCACATGTATGGCGCGGCCGCCGACATGGAGCGCTTCCGCGAGCTATGCGACCTCTACGGCCTCTACCTCTTGGAGGACGCGTGTCAGGCCCTCGGCGCCACGTATAAGGGCAAAGGATGCGGCACCCTTGGCGATTGCGGCACCTACAGCCTCGACCCGAATAAGGTTATCTCCGTCGGCGAGGGCGGGCTCATCGTCACCGACGACGAGGAGCTGTATCGCAGGATGGAGTATTATCACGACCACGGCCACATCCACGACGAAAGTATAGACAGGGGCGCCGAAGGCAAGGCTTGCCTCGGCTTCAACTTCCGCATAAGCGAGATCCAGGGCGCCCTCGGCCTGGCTCAAATTAAAAAGCTCCCTCGCGCCATAGAGAGCTTGCGCTCTAACAAAAAGAGGATTTTGGAAGCCGTGGGCGACTTGGACCTTGTGACTTTGAGGGACCTTCCCGATAGGGACGGTGAAATCGCGACTCAATTGGTTCTGCTGCTGCCCGACGAGGGGAGCGCCCGTGCCTTTCAAAAGGCTTCCAAGGAAGCGGGCGCGGGTTGCAGCGTCTTAGCCGACAACACGTGGCACTACGCCAAGCATTGGAAGACTCTCAGGGAGGGAACAACTTACAGCCGCTTGAGGTGCCCCTTCGACTGCGTATATGCGGAAGACCTCCCCTCCTATCGCCCGATAGAGTGGGTGCAGACCGACGACATACTGAGCCGCGCCGTTATGTACGGCCTCAACATCGTCATGGGCGACGAAGACGTCGAGCGCATGGCGAAGGCTATAAAAGCGGGGCTAAAGGTGGCCTATTAGGGGTGCGATCGAGCGCTGTGGCGCCTGGCGTCGTGTTCGTCTTGAGTGACGGCATAAAAGGGCATATCGCCCAAGTCAGAGGCTTGGCGCGATCTTTAAGCGAGCGGTGCGGCGTACCGGTTGAGGAAGCCGCCGTGCCGCGCTTGAGCGGCCTGCGCCGCTTCGAGTTGCTGAAGGTGAGGTCTCGCTTCCTGCCGCGGCTTTCTCGCAGGAAGGTCGAGGCGTGGCTTAAAGACGCCGGAGGAGTGAAGCTGCTGCAGCAATTCGCAGGCGCCGTCGAGCGGGCCGGCTGCACGGCTGAAGCGGCTCTGATACTTTCTTGCGGAAGCGGCGCCGCTCCTTTCGCCCTGGCGCTCGCGCGCCTCTGTGGGGCTAAGAGCTGCACCGTCATGACGCCCTCCATCGGGCTGTCGCATTTCGACTTCGCCATCGTGCCGGGGCACGATGCCCCGCCGGCGCGGCGTAATGTCTTTGTAACCCTGGGCGCGCTCAACGACGTAGACAGAAACCGCATCGAAGAGGAAGGGAAAGCTTTGTCTGAGGCCTTCCCTCCTGAAAGCGAAAAGAGGTGGGCTCTCCTCATCGGCGGGGACGACGCCAATTACCGGGTCTCTCCTGCCTGGGCGAGGGAGATGCTTTCCTTCCTCCTCGAATTGGCGGCGAAGCGCGGCGCCGACCTTTACATCACCACGTCCCGCCGCACGCTTCGTGAGACCGAGGCGGCCATAGAGGAGCTTTGTGCCGCTTCGCGTTGGGTGAGGATGCTCTGTCTCGCCTCTAAGGGCGAAAGGAACCCCGTTTACGGCATGCTGGGCCTCGCGACGAACGTCCTCTGCACCGAGGATTCGGTCTCCATGATCTCCGAGGCCGCGACGGCCGGTTTTCGCGTCGGCGTTTTATCCGTCGAGCACGCGCTCGGCGTCGGCACATCGCTCCAGAGGCTTGCACTCGTTCTGGCGAGGAGAGGTTTTTTAAGCGAGGGAAGGCTTTGGGGCCTGCCGCGCTTTGATAAAATGATAGACTCCTTTTGCTCAAGAAGCCTCGCCATGCGCCTCGACGACGAGTCGGCGCTCGCTGCGTTTCTTGAAACGCCGCAGCTTCACGGCGCGGATTTCGACGAGACGGGGCGAGCGGCGCGCTGGCTGCTCGAAAATTTAAATTGGCAGGTGAAAAATGGCATTGCGCGTGCTTCACTATGTGGATGAAAACAGCTTATCCTGGGCTGAGCCGTGGCTTCAACTCCTCGAAGAGTTGAAGAGGCTCGGCGTGGAAAACGTCGTCCTCTGCAGGCCGGGCGGCACCTTGGGCGACAAGGCCGAATCGAGGGGCTTTCCCGTCCGGCGCTACCGCCCGCCTTTTCCCTGGGCGCCCGCCCTCTGCCGCGGCGTGCCTTCTGTCCTGAAGGCCGTAAAGCCCGATCTGATCCACACGCGCCTCTCCACGGCCGCCGCGTTGGGCGGCTATTGGGGGCAAAAGCTTGGCATACCCGTCCTTTCGACGATAGACAAGTACCCAAAGGGCAAGTATTACAGGTGGTCGTCGCACGTAGTCGGGTGCTCGACGGCCGTCTCTGAGCACATGAAAGGCCTGGGCTTCCCTTCCTGTAAAGTTTCGACGATCCATAACCCGATAAAGGTGGAGCGCTACGCCCGTGACGTGGAGGCGCGAAAATCCCTCCGCGCCAGCGCCGGCGTGGGGGAAGACGAGCTTGTCTTTTTGGGCTGCGGGCGCTTTGTGGGGTGGAAGGCCTTCGACGTGTTGCTTTTGGCCTACGACAGGCTCTCGGCGTTGCGGCCCCACAGGCTCTGGATAGCGGGAAGCGGTGCCATGGAGCAGGAGTGGCAAGCCCTCTCTCGCTCCCTTTCCTCGCACGACAGGGTGTCGTTTTTCGGCTTTGTCGAAGACATAAGGCTGCTGCTGTGGGCTGCCGACGTCTTCGTCCAGCCTTCCAAGGAGCCGGAGGGATTCAGCCTGATGTTGCTTGAAGCTGCTGCTGCGGGCCTTCCCCTCATAGCCACGGCCATAGGGGGGACTCTCGACATAGCCGACGAGCGATGTGGCTGGCTCGTCCCGCCCGACGACGCAGACGCCTTGGCGCGCGCCATGTCTATGGCCCTGAACGAGGACTTGACCGAAAAGGCTCTGCTGGCTGCAGACAAGGCGAGGCAGTTTGACGTGTCTGTCATCGCCCGTCGCTACGCCGACGAGTACGAACGGGTGATGAGTGAAGAGTGATGAGTGATGAGTGATGAGTGATGAGTGAAGGGATTTGGCGATGAAGATAGACCCAAAAGCGATTAAGCGCGTCCTCGTGATAGGCCTCTCATGTCTTGGCGACATGCTCTTGGCCTCTGCGGCGCTGTGGAACCTCAGGCTTTATCTTAAAGAAGCACACTTTACGCTCTGGGTCGGCCCTCGCGCCCTTGGGGCGGTGGAGGGCGACCCCTTGTGGGATGAGGTCGTGCTCTACGACCGCCAGGGGGAATACGCTGGCCTGCGGGGCAGGGCTAAGGCCATTCGATGGATGAGGAGAGGCCTCTACGACCTCATCGTGGACCTCAGATCCACGCTGATGCCGCTTCTGAGCGGCGCCCGCTTCGCCCCTCTGTGGGGCTTCAGGGGCGTTTTAGCTCCCAAGGGCATCCACGAGGCGGAGCGCAACATTGCCGCTGTCGCTTCTTTGGGCGTTCCCATAGCCGTAAGGCGCCTGCGCTTCTACGTGCCGCAGTCGGCCCGCGATGCCGCAGACCGGCTCATCGGGCCGGCCTTGAAGGGCAGACCTTTGGTAGTTCTTAACCCCTCCGGCAGCATCCCCGAAAAGAGGTGGCCCGTCGAGCGCTTCTCCGGCCTGGGCCTGTGCCTGGCGGAGCGCTACGGGGCTGCCGTCGGCGTCTTGGGGTATTTGGAGCGTGAAATCGAGCTCGCCAAAGCGGTACTCGAAGCCTTGGGGGGAAACGGCCTCGACCTCACAGGCAGGCACAGCCTCCCCCTCGTGGGCGCGTTCCTCGAAAGAAGTGCCCTCTTCGTGACAAACGACACGGGCACGCTCCACGTGGCGAGCGCCTTGATGACGCCGACGGTGGGCATATATCTTCTTAGGAACGCCGCACGCTTCGGCCCCTGGGGAGGACCGCATGTCGTTGTCGCTTCTTTGGTGGACGACGTGCGGGAGATCCCGCTGGAGCAGGTCGCCGAGGCTTGCGATTTTCTGTTGGGAGAGTCGGGCACATGAAGTTTATAGAGATTTTGCCCGAGTTGGAAGAGGGGGGCGTCGAGCGCCACGTCCTTTGGCTTTCCAACGGGCTCGCCCGATGGGGGCACGAGGTGCTCGTCGTTTCGGCCGGGGGAAAGCTCGAACACGCGCTCGTCGTCGGCACTCAATCCTGGCACCTGCCCGTGCATTACAAAAACCCGCTGACCGTGCTCTATTCCGCCGCGAGGATAGCGGCGGTGGCCAGGCGCAATGGTTACGACCTGATACACGCCCACTCCCGCGTCCCGGCCTGGGTTGCCCTGTTGGCCTCGAAGATGGCCGGCGTGCCCTTCGTCGTGACGCTCCACGTGAGGTTCGGCAACCGCTCACCGCTTGTTTACAAGCCTTACAGGCTTGCCTCGCGCGTCATCTGCGTGAGTGAGTCGGCACGAAGCGCCATGGGAGACCTCGTGGGCGATAGGACGGTCGTCATAAGGAACGGCTTGCCCGATGCGCGGGGCAAGTGGAGGGGCAAATACCCCCCCTGGAAGCTGCTATTCGTGGGGCGCCTTTCGCCCGTCAAGGGGATAGACGTGGCCCTCCGCGCGCTCTGTCGCCTTAAAAGTTACGATTGGACGCTCGACGTGGTGGGAGACGGCCCCTTGAGGAAGGAGCTTGAGTCCTTCGTGGCAGAGGAGGGTTTAGAAGGCCGCGTCTTTTTTCACGGCTTCTGCCCCCACGTGGAGCCGTGGATGATGGGCGCCTCGCTTTTGCTCTTTCCCTCGCTCTACGAGGGCTTGCCCCTAACGCTCGCCCAGAGCATCCAGATCGGCCTTCCTGCCTTGGCGAGCGACATCCCGGAGGTGAGGGAGATGACGGTCGAACCTTACTCCTTGGTGCCTGCCGGCGACGCGAAGGCCTGGGAGGAAGCCCTGAGAGGCATCTTTTCCGGCGACACCGAACCGCCTCGCCTGAAGGCCGGCTACGACTTGGCCTTGGACAAGATGGTAGACAAAACCCTCGCCCTTTACGAGGAGGTAGTTTTTGCCGTCCGCGCGGCCAGGAGCGGGAGGTCGTCGTCTTGTTAGAGCCCGTCAGTAAATGGCCCTTTAGCGTTGAGGATATGCGTGCGAATGTCGTGCTTTACCGGGTTGCTCCTGATGATTACCCGAAAGAACTTTACCTCCCCTGGTACAGCGACCCGATTTATAAAAAGATAACCGTTAAAAGCCTCCTTTTTTATATAGGCGGCATGGCGCTTGGCGACTGCGTCATGATAAACCCGACCCTCGCAGCCTTCAGGGGCGCCTTCCCCGGCGCGCGCATTTACATCGTGGGCCACCCGGCGCCGCCCGTGGTGCGCCTGCTCGAAGAGGCCGGACTCATGGACGAGCTGCTCTGGTCTTACATACCGAAGCACCGCTTAAACTCATTCCCCAAATATGTGGAGCTGTGGCGCTACGGCAGGCGCATCGGAGAGCTCGACCTCCTCGTGGACACGCAGAGGCAGTTCATGCCTTCTTTTGTTCTCTCTTTCGTCTTTCGATACCGCCACCGCCTGGGGTATTCCTGCAAGGGATTTTTTAGCGACTGGCGCTTTCCCGAGCCGGGCCGCGAGTGTGTCCACGATTCGTATCAGTCGCTAATGCTCGCCCGCCGCCTTGGCATACCGCCCGCTGATCCCTTTCACAGGCTTGTCGTTCCTCCCCGCGTTGAGGAGCTCTCCGATCGACTCGTCGCCTCGAGAGGTTGGAGCGAGGCCGTCGCCCTATTTCCGCTCACTGCAAAGCTTGATGCGTCGAAGTGTATGCCGCGGCGCTTTTATGTGGACCTGGCTAAGACGGTCGCGCGCAACCGCCCCGTCCTCCTTTTTGGTTCCCCCTCGCAGGTGGCGCACCTTAAAGAGATGGCCGACGAGATCGGCGGACGCGCCTATATTCCTTACCTCGAATCCGGCGTGAACGCTGAGGACGAGCTCTTCCTCTGCATGGCCCTGCTGAAGCGCGTATCAGCCGCCGTGTCGAACGACAGCGGCGGCGCACACCTCGCCGCAGCCCTGGGGGCGCGCACGCTCGTCGTAGGGCCCATGGCTCGCCTTGCGCGTTTTGGCCCTTGCGGAGAGCGCGCCTGGGCCATGCAGACGGACCTGCCCTGTTTCCCCTGCCCCAGGACCGACGGCAGCGCCTGCAAGGGTGCCCGATGGTGCCTGCGGGCCATTTCTCCCTTTATGGTAGTGGAGGCGCTGGAGAAGTGGATTTGAATGTGAATGTGAATGTGAGTGTGAAAGTGAAAGTGAGGGTGAGAGTGGGTGTGGGTGTGAAGGGAAGAGCTAAGATTGAATGATACGTTAAAGGTCGGTTCTGTCTTTAAGAGCCGGGCACAAATCTTAAATGAGACACAGCCTGAAGGCAGGCTGCTCTTCGTCAAATACAGCGCCCTGGGCGACATAGCGCTGGCCACGGCGGCGGCCTCGTGCATAAAGGCGCACTTTCCCGGTCTTTCGCTCTTTTGGCTGGCCTCCAGGCCTTATGACGAGCTCCTTAAGCTTCAGCCCTTTGTGGACGAGGTCTTGCCCTGGGACCGCTCCCGCGACCCGCGGGCTTTTTTCGGCCTCGTCCGTAGGGTTAGAAGCCTGCGCTTCGACTGGCTCGTAGACATGCAGTGGGTCCAAAGGAGCGCGCTCCTGTCCGCGCTTTCGGGGGCAAGGTGCAGGCTCGGCTTTTTCAAAGGGCACAAGTTTCCCTATTACGACTGGACGCCTGAAAATTGGCGCTACGAAGACCCGATACTTGAAAGACAGTCCGCGATACTTGAGGGCTTGGGCATATCCGACGGCCTGTCCTATCTGCCGCGCCTTTGCGTGAGCGGCGAAGAGTCGCGCACGGCAGAATCCGCCCTAAGCGTACCCGAGCCTCGATGCGCCGCCCTCATCGGGGCGAGTAAGCCCGTAAAGCGCTGGCCGGCCGAAAACTGGGTCTCCTTCCTGCGGATGATGATGGACCGCGGCTGGAGCGCCGTCCTCGTCGGCCACGGTCCGGAGGAAGAGGAGATGGCGCGCAAAATTGCCCTTCAGTTGCCCGAGGGCCGCACGGCAAACCTCGTCGGCGCCTTGGACCTCAAGGGGATGGCGGCCCTGTTCTCACGCGTGCGGCTGGCCGTGGGGGGAGACACGGGCCCGCTCTACCTCGCCATAGCCGCAGGCGTGCCCTCCGTCGGCCTTTTTGGCCCCACGAGCCCCTATACTCACTTCCCCGATCTTGCCTTTACCGTTTCTCTGTCTGCCCCCTGCCCGCGCTCTGGGTGCGGCGACTGGAACTGTCCCAATGCCGACTGCCTTTCTGCCATTTCGCCCCGCGAAGTCCTCGAGGCGATCCAAAAATTAGGTCTTTAGTCCTATTGCAAAGTTGCCCCTTACATATACAATGTTTAGCGGATGTGCCAGAAGTGCACCTTGAAAATCTGGCCTTGGTAACGTTGCTTCTACTGCGGCTTTAGAAACCCTGATGGCGAAGGAAGGAGGTGCGACGACCCCCGACCAAAAAGGGCGAGGCCGCGTGGGAAGGCGGACCGTATCGCAGGCAGTCCTTGGGGCTTTTAGGGCAAAGGAAACGAGGAAACTTTCTCCGAGAAAGCCCCTGTTGGTGATGCGCGAGAAGGCCGCAATATAAAACCAAGGGGGTTGTGATGCAATGAAAAAGTTCTTTGCACTGCTGGCAGTTGCTGTGCTGGTAGCCTTCGCGGCGCCGGCCTTCGCTGCCAATCCGTTCGTCGATGTTCCGATGAACCACTGGTCCTACGACGCGCTCTCTCAGCTCGCCGCTAAGGGCATAATCCAGGGCTATCCCGACGGGTCGTTCAAGGGCAATCAGCCGATGACCCGCTACGAGATGGCCACCGCTGTGGCCAGGGCTTTGGCCACCGTGGATATGGATAAGGCCAGCAAAGAAGATGTGGAGATGCTGAAGAGGCTCGTCGTCGAGTTCAAAGACGAGCTCGATGCCTTGGGCGTTAAGGTCGATGAGCTCGACGAGCGCGTGGCCGTCCTCGAAAAGAACCTGGGCGGCTGGAGGTTCTACGGAGAATTGCGCTTCACGGGCGAGTGGGCCGACGAGGAAGGCCAGTATAGCAATGTAGTAGGCGACACCGAGTTCGACCTCGACCGCTATCGTCTGTGGATGACCCGCAAGGTTGACGATAAACTCACGATGATCATGCGCCTTGGCGACGACAGCCGTTCGAGCGACGGCACGGCCTGGGAGCGCTACTACGCCGAAGTGATGTTCCCCTGGGACTTCAAGGTGTGGATAGGCAAGTGGAACTTCGACTGGGAAGCCGACGATAAGATCATCTACGCTCAGGAGTCTTGGTTCACCGACCAGACCTACAAAGGTTTCCACGCCAAGAAGAGCTGGGGCAACGGCTATTTCGCAGCCTTCGTAGCCCACCAAGAGAAAGACGAGAACAGGTACTACCACAAGAACGGCGAGAACTGGGAATGGGACACGAGTCGTTGGCCTGCACCTGTATATCTTCCTGGTTCTATTACCGTTCCCGGAGGGTTCCTCACTCCTGATGGCACCGGAAACTATACGACACCATCAATTTCGCTTCCCACGAGTATTCCCTCGATTACTATTCCTGGAGATCTTGTTACCCCAGTTGGTAGCAACTACGAAATTGACATCTCTGGATTGTCGGATCCAGTTAATGCAGCGTTGAGAGATGCGCTCCATGGTAACATGGGGAGGTACTACGACTCTAGGCTCGGCGATGCGTATATCTACGGCGCTCGGTTCAACTTCAACTTCAACGACCGTTTCCGTTTCGCCCTCTCCGGGATCATGAAGAGCCCTGACGAGGACTACTTCGTGGCAAGCTTGGATGGCATGCAGAATGTAGAGCAGTTAGTTTATTGGGCCGACTTCACACTCAAATTTACGCCGGGCTTTTCGCTCATCGGCGCCTACTACTGGGAAGACCTCGATGAGGTGCCAGCCGCAAACACGATTAAGGTTCCAGGTAGAGGAGGGTCAATTCCTGTCACGAAGACGGAAGATTCTCCTAACGCCTACAAGGTCGTCCTTAACGTTGACCAAAGCGTGCTCAAGTTCACGAGCATTTGGGCGGAGTATGCCCATTTCGACGAGGGTTGGCAGTTCTTCACATTTGACGACAGCTATGGCACCACGCCGCACAGCGCCTACGACTACCACTTCGACTACTCGGGCGTCTATCTGCCTCTTACCTTCTACGTCGGTGCTTTCGAGGCTGATGTCTTCCGTGCTTATCTCTACCAGAAGTGGAGCGACAAGTGGGGTTCCTTCATCTCCTACACTGACGTATCCTACGACGGCACGGGCGCATATCAGTTAGACACCGAGCACTGGGCTGTCGGCTTCGACTACTGGTACACGCCGGCCGTCAAGTTCACGCTCTCCTATGAAGACGCCAGCTTCGACGACGATCACAAGTACAAAGACGACTCGCTGCTCCGCTTCCGCACCTGGATCTTCTTCTAAACGCTGCCGCAAAAACCACAAAAGCAGGGGAGGTTTCCTCCCCTGCTTTTTCATTTCTTCTCTTCTCTTCTCTTCTCTTCTCTTCTTTCACCTCCACTCCCACTCCCACTCTCACATTCACTTTTGTATACTCCGTGTGGAGGCGATGGAGATGGCAAGTGCTACTGTGCGGATCAGCCTGAAGGCTCAAGAAGTTGTGCGACATCTTTCGGCCCAAACTGGCCGCAAGATGCAGGATATACTTGACGAAGCGGTTGAGCTATACCGCCGTCAACTCTTCTTGGAGAAGGCCAACGCCGCCTTTGCCACCTTGAGGATGCAACCGGAGGCGTGGGCTGTTGAGGAGGAAGAGCGAGCCTCCTGGGACGCCGCTCTCACCGACGGGCTAAGGGACTGATATGTCTGAGCCATCCCGCGGGGAGATTTGGCTGGTGGATCTAAATCCTCTGCGTGGTCACGAACAGGCTGGTAGACGGCCCAGCCTCGTGATATCGGTTAACGGCTTTAACTACGGTCCAGCAGGCAGGACTTGTGGTTATAATTCCCATGACCACGAAGGCCAAAGGTATACCGTTTCATGTGGAAGTTGATCCACCCGAGGGCGGCGTGGACTGCCCCAGCTTCATCAAGTGTGAGGACGTCCGTTCCATCGCTAAAGAGCGCCTCGTGGAGCGCTTTGGAAGGATTGGCGATACGACGCTGGCGGAGGTTGAGGATCGACTACGCATCCTTCTGGGATTGTAGGGTCTGCCTCTTAGGGGTCAGATCTTTATTTTTTTAATGTTTTCCCCCTCGTATGTACAGATGCAGACGACACTACCATTGCCCGTAGCGCTGCAATCTGTTATAACGTGATGGCAGGTATTCCTGTGTTTCCATGGGTCTGTGTTGTGCAAAAAACGCCCAAAGCATAAAGCCCTTGCGAGGAGGAATTTGCGGTTATGGATGGACTGCGCCCCAAAGACCCTCACGACAAGTTCTTCAAAACCATCATGGCGGACGAAAACAACGTAAGGCTGTTCGTAAAAGAATTCCTGCCCCATGATATATCCAAAGAAATTGCCTTAGAAAAGATGAAACTCTTGCCCACAGAGAAGCTGAGGCGGTATAGGAAATACCACATGGACCTGGCTGTCGAATGCGAGATAGGCCAAAAGAAAGGGCAGCTCTATTTCATATTCGAGCACAAGTCATACCCAAACAGAAAAGTCCTCCTGCAGATATTGGGCTACATGTATGCCCTATGGGACGAACAGGAAAGGACATCTAAACCTTTAACCCCCATAATACCCGTTGTGATATACCACGGAATGCACCCTTGGAATATTCCCACTGCATTTTTGAGCCAATTTGAAGGACTAAAGGAACCCATAAAGCGATACATGCCCGAATTCGAGTATGCATTGGTAGACTTAACAACGCTGAGCGACGAAGAGATAAGAAGGAGAGCCAAAGACAACGCCTTCCTCGCAGAAAGCCTGCGCGTCATGAAATATGCTCCTGTCCAGAATATCGAAAGGATCAAGGCTACGGCTGGTATAATAATATCACCGGAACAGAAGATGATAATAATTGAATACCTCTTTCAGGTGCTGGACGTGGAAGAAGAGGCTATGTACGAGATAGCGCAAAAATCGGAGGTGAAGAAGTTATGCCATCTTTGGCGGAGAAGCTGGAAAAAAGAGGCGAAAAAAGGGGTGAGCTAAAAGGCAAGGAGATAGGCAAAATAGAAGCTAAACGCTCGACATTAATAAGGCAGCTCAAGCGCAAGTTCGGCCTCACTCCCGCGGAAGAAGAGAAAGTGCGCTCCGTTACGGATGAAGCTAAGCTCGAAACTGCGCTGGATGCTATTTTAGATGCAAAAGACAAATCTGAGGTTTTAAGGACGTTGGGGTGAGAACATTAGGAACCCCCTGGGGGTGAGATACTGCGTTGCCTTTCTCAGCCTTTACTAATTTTTTGTCTTGCTTCTCGTATTTTGCACTCTTCACTCATCACTCTTCACTCATCACTGATCACTCACTTTCACATCCACCCTCACCGCTCTTGGGGGTCAGGCCTTTGTTTTTGGCGTTTCTTAGTCTTTGTTAACTTTATTCGTCTTGTCTCTTACATTTCACTTCTTTTTTGCTTTACAACCAACGCCTCACGCTTCACTCATCACTCATCACTTATCACTGATTTGCGCTGATTAAAGAAAGCTTAGAGGTGTTTTTAAAGCGTAGGCTGAAGGTCGTTGAAGCTGAGTTATTCCTTTTGGCCAAGAAATATGGTGTGCCTGATGTTCAGGAGTTTGACAAGATGATCCAGGAGGGAAGGCTTCATGAACAAGAAGCCTTCGAGGACTACTTTAAGTTCGATAATCTTGAGGCGGGGACCTTCTTTTAGAGCATTTGAAGAGCTTAAAATGATTTCCTTAGAGGATTTGGCGAGGATCGCCGAATAGGACACTTGTGCCTGAAAATGCCTCTTCAAGTTTAAAATTCTTCTAAAGCTTCTTCTCGTCTCCGATAAACATTATAATATCAAGTGTAGAGCTTGCAGCATGGCCTTTATTTTTTTTATGTTTTTTCGCCTCTGCTCCCTCTTTTGTAATGGTAAATTCCGGGGTTATTTGGGTTTTGCATGGCTTTGGCGCTCCTGCCACTTTCCCGCGAAGGTAATGGCGAAGGACTTGGCTATGAGCTTTATATCGGTCCATAGCGTGGCCTCTCGCATGTATTTTAGGTCGAAGGCGAGCTTCTCCTCGGGCGGGCTTTCGTAGTGTCCGAAGATCTGGGCTAAACCTGTGAGGCCGGGGCGTATAGCGTGGCGCTTTTCGTACTCGGGGTGTCTTTGGACGAATTCCCTTACGAATTCTGGTCGCTCGGGGCGTGGACCTACGAAGCTCAAGTCCCCAAGGAATATGTTTAGAAGCTGCGGCAGCTCGTCCAAAGCGGTCCTGCGCAGGAAACGCCCCACGCGCGTGACCCTGGGATCGTCTGAATTGGCCAAGACCGGTCCGGTGAGCCCTTCGGCGTTGCGCACCATAGAGCGGAACTTGTACAGCTTGAAGATACGCCCGTTTAAGCCAACTCTCTCTTGAGTGTAAAGCACCGGCAGTCCGTCGTCTAATATTATGGCGATGGCTATAATCAACCACAGCGGCGAGGATATGATAAGGCCCGCTGTTGCGAGGAGTATATCCATCGCCCTCTTTGTCAGCGATAGCGCATACGGTGCAACATCTGGTTCTCGTTGCGCCGCGCCTTGTGCCATCAAAGTTCGGTCTTCTCTTTGTTTTTCCATCGCAACCTCCGCTCCGGTTCGAGGGTCGAAGTCCTGTTTTCGGCTTATCGTGTGATACCACACAGACGGGTTTGAAAGAAACCATATTTATTATAATATAAACGAGGCGGAAGATGTTGTTCTTATATCCGACTTCCGGTGCAGACCCGTATGCCGAGATCGCGCGAAGCGCCACTTTCTGCCTGTTTCCCACGTTGTGATATTCTACGTTAAATACAAGAGCAAGGCCTGCTCTTGGCGGTTAACCTTCACTTTTGATATCCTGTTGTCTGTTTTTGCCAGCAGCACTCCCGCCGCAACTTGAGAAATCTAAAACAACCCCTTTGGGGTGCCGAACGTTTGCAGAAAAAATACGACCGCCGTTAGGCCCCCGGGGAAACCCCAAAAAGCGGTATACTGCGGTATACTATTGAGCACCGACAAATTCGTCGAGGCCGTAAAGCCTATTATAGAGGAGCGGGATAGAAGGCTTAAGAGGTACGAGAGCGCGAAAGGCAGGCCGTCTGTCTTGCTTCGGGAAGGCTTTTGGCGGAGGAGGCGATAACAAGGCCGGAAACTAAAAATATCCGTTACACTGTTTGCGTTTGTGGTTATACCTTGGCAGATGTGTAAGTGACATTCCAGACGTGTTGCCGAACAGGCGCTGAATAAGTGAAGAAGAAAAACACAAAAAGTAAAGACCTGACCCCAGGGGGAGTGAAGATGATGAGAAGAGCGTTAGCGGTTTTGTCGTGTATTGCGTTATTGGCGACGGCTGCGCAGGCCGCAGAGGATGTCATCAAGGTGGGACATACGGTCTCCCTCACCGGCGGTGCTTCCATGTGGGGGCAATCGGAAAAGAATGCACTGGAGCTTCTGATAGGTAAGATAAACAAAGACGGCGGTGTGCTCGGCAAGAAAATCGTGCTCGTCAGTTACGATAACAGGAACGATCCCGTGGAGTCCGTCAACGTGGCGCGCCGCCTCGTCAACGATGGCGTCGTGGCCGTTATAGGGCCGGCTCAGAGCGGAAACTCCATAGCCACAGCTCCGATCTTAGAGAGGGCGAAGATTCCCATGATCGTAACCACCGCCACGAATCCCTATGTGACCATAGACAAAGACACAGGGAAGGTTCGCCCCTTCGCCTTCAGGCCATGCTTTATAGACCCATTCCAGGGGACTGTGGCGGCCCAATTTGCTTACACAGACTTGGGGGCTAAGAAGGCTGCCGTGCTCTACGATGTGGGGTCCGACTACGGTCAGTGGCTTGCCAAGTATTTCGAGGAGGCCTTCACCGCCAAAGGGGGAGAGGTCGTAGCCAAGGAAGCCTTCCGAAGCGAGGAGCTCGATTACAGAGCACAGCTCGGGAAGATAAAGGGGCTTTCTCCCGATGTGCTATTTTTGCCCACCACGCAGAAGGAAGCCGCCATGGCGGCCCGCCAGGCGCGCGATCTGGGGATAACGGCCACGCTTTTGGGCACCGATAACTGGGGAAGCCCAGACCTCATAGACCTGGGTGGAAGCGCCATAGACGGAGGCTACTTCGTCAACTTAACTGACCTTTCAGACCCCGACATCCAGGGCTTTGTGGCTGAATATCGCGCCGCTTACGGTGAGGACCCGGTCCTTCCCAACCCTGTCATGGCGGGGGACGCCATATATATGCTCGTCGACGCCATAAAGAGGGCCGGCTCCACCGACGGAACGGCGATAGCGAAGGCTTTGGAAGAAACGCGGGACCTACCCGTGGTGAGCGGCAAGATCACGGTGAACCCTGAGGATCACAACCCGTTGAACAAACCCGCTGTGATCCAAAAGGTGGACACCAAGGCCCATGCCTTCGTCTTCGTTAAAAAATACGAGCCCGGAGATTAGCGGGACACTTTGAACTTTTGACGGAGGGGTAGGGGCGAGGGTGTTCCTTCAAACGCTTTTCACCGGGCTTTCTGTAGGCGGTATATACGCGCTCATGGCCGTGGGCTATTCGCTCATATTCAGCATCCTGAACTTCAGCAACTTTGCCCATGGCTCCGTCATAATGTTAGGGGCTTACATGGGCTTGGGCCTGGCGTCGAAGTTCGGCCTGAAGTTGGGCTTTGTCGTGGCCGGCGCCATGGCCGGAGGCGGACTGCTCGCTGTGCTGAACGAGCGCCTCGCCTATCGGAAGCTTCGTCACAGGAACGCCCCCTCCCTTTACCTCATGATCTCGGCCATGGGGTGCTCTGTCTTTCTGGAGAACATGGTCTATGTGACCATAGGCTCGCGCTTCTACGCCTTCCCAGAATTTTTCACCCGCCGAGTGGTCACGTTTTTGGGCTCCTCTGTGAGCGTGATGGACCTCTTTGCTCTCGCCTTTTCGCTCTTAGCGATAGGGGCTTTGGGGCTCTTTTTGGCCCGCTCTCGCACCGGGATAGCCGTAAGGGCCGGCGTCTGCGATATGACTATGTGTTCCCTCATGGGGGTGGACACAGATAGGCTCGTGGCCCTCGTTTTCTTGCTGGCGGGGGCCCTTGGGGGTTTGGCGGGGACGTTCATGGGGGTACGGTATCTCGTCTACCCGACGATGGGGTGGATCACGAACAAGGCCTACATCGCCGCCGTCATCGGCGGCTTGGGGAGCCTCTTGGGCGCCATCGTGGGCGGCGTCATCCTGGGCGTAGTGGAGACGTTCATATCTGCCTATGTGTCGAGCGTCCTCCGCGACGTCTTCAGTTTTACCATCCTCGTAGCGCTCCTCGTGTGCATGCCGAACGGCCTCTTCGGGAAGAGCATGGAGGAGAGGGTTTAAAATGAGCTACATCCTCTCCATAACGACCCTCGCCTGTATAAACATGATCGCTGTCTTGGGCCTCGCAATATTCACGGGCTTTACAGGGCTCTTTTCCTTCGGGCACGCGGCTTTCATGGGGATAGGGGCTTATGTCTCGGCCATACTTACGTACTATTACGGCGTCCCTTTCCCTTTGGCCCTCGCCTGCGGCGTCGCCGCCTCTTCGGCTGCCAGTCTCATCATAGGCATACCCACGCTGAGGGCGCGCCTGCGCAGCGACTACTTCGCCATCGCCATTTTGGGTTTTGGCGAGGCGTTGCGGGTGATCTTGGAAAACCTCTCCATAACTAACGGGGCCAGAGGGCTCCCCGGGATTGCGCCTTATACCACTCTCCCCGTCGTGGTATTGTGCCTGGGCCTATGCGTAATCGTGGCCAGAAACTTCCTGCAGTCCCGATATGGCGCCGCCTGTATAGCCGTCCGTGAGGATCCTGTGGCGGCCGAAATGTCGGGGATACACCTCTTCAGGACGCGCCTGTTGTCCTTGGCCTTGAGCGCCGCATATTGTGGCCTCTCGGGGGGACTTTTGGCCCATTATCTTTCCTTCATCCAGCCCGTAATGTTCACCCTCGTCCAATCGACGCAGATACTGGCGGCCGTTATAGCGGGAGGGCTCGGGAGCATATCGGGGCCGCTTGTGGCCTCATTTCTCTTTATAGCGCTGCCCGAGGCTCTGCGGGTGGCCCAGATGTGGCGTCTCGTGGCCTACGGCCTGATACTCGTGCTCATCATGCTTTTCCGGCCCCAGGGGCTTTTAGGACACCAGGAGATCTCTCGCCTGTTCAAAAGGCCGGCAGGTGAGGACCATTGACGGAGGTCCTGTCCCTTAAGGGAGTCAGCAAGCGTTTCGGCGGCATTGTGGCGGCTTCCGACGCCTCCTTTGACGTAGAAGAGGGGGAAATATTGGGCATAATAGGGCCGAACGGAGCCGGCAAGACGACGATTTTTAACGTCATAACTGGAGTCTACCCGCCCGACGGCGGTTCGCTTTCATTCCGCGGCGTGGCATTGAACGATAAGAGACCTGACGAGATCGTGAGGATGGGGATTGCCCGCACCTTTCAGAACATCAGGCTCTTCTCCAACCTGACATGCCTCGCAAACGTGATGACGCCGCTCTTGCAGCGAAAGCGTTACGGCGTATGGCCTTCGCTTTTGCGCACACGTGCTGTGCGAAGGTGCGAGAAAGAGTCTGAGGAAGAGGCATTTTCCCTTCTTGAGGCGGTTGGGCTTTCCTCCTTTTCTCATCAAAAGGCTTCATCTTTGCCTTACGGGCTTCAGAGGAAGCTCGAGATAGCCCGTGCCCTTGCCACAAAGCCGACGCTTCTGCTTCTGGATGAACCGGCTGCCGGCATGAACCCGGAAGAAGCGAGGGCGCTTTCCGGGCTCGTCCGCGAGATCCACGGCAAATTTTCCCTGACAGTGATGCTCATAGAGCATCACATGGATGTGGTGATGAGGCTCTGTTCCAGAATCCTGGTCATGAACTTCGGCGCCGTCATCGCTCAGGGTAGGCCGGAAGAGGTTAGAAGGGACGAGAGGGTGCTTTCGGCTTACTTAGGGAGGAGGGCGTAAATGATGCTGTCGGCGAAAGACCTCCACGTGCATTACGGTAAGATCCACGCCGTCAGGGGCGTTTCGTTTTATGTGGAAGAAAAGGAGATCGTCTCCATTGTAGGGGCGAACGGAGCCGGCAAGTCGACCATAATGTGGACGCTGGCTCGCGTCTTGAAACCCTCGTCTGGAAAGATATTCTTTTTGGGCCTCCCGCTCCCGGAGAAGCCCCACGAAGTCGTGCACAGCGGCATGTGCCTGGTGCCAGAACGCAGAAGGCTCTTCGGCGCGCTCACGGTGAGCGAAAATCTCGTCATGGGGGCATACATGAGAAAAGACGCCGAGGGCATAAAGCGCGACATGGAGCGGGCTTTTGAGCTCTTTCCGGTCCTCAAAGGGAGACTGAATCAGATAGCCGGGACGCTCTCAGGCGGAGAGCAGCAGATGCTCGCCATAGCGAGGGCACTCATGAGTTCACCGCGCATGATGCTTTTGGACGAGCCGTCTTTGGGGCTGGCTCCCATCTTGGTAGATCGCCTTATGGACGCCATCGTCGCCCTGAGGGAGTCAGGCATGACCATCCTTATGGTGGAGCAGAACGCCGATAGGGCTCTGGAGATCTCCGACAGGGCCTATGTGCTGGAAGTGGGCGCCATCATCATGGAGGGCCCAGGCAAAGACCTTTTGGGCGATCCCGTTGTGCGCAAGGCCTACCTCGGCGAGCTCGCCTAACCCGGCTTCCGCATCACTCATCATTCATCACTCCTCACTCCTCACTCCTCACTCATCACTCATCACTCATCACTCATCACTAATCACTACTCATCCACTCTCACATCCACATTCACTTTATGTGCTAAAATGAAATTGCAAGAGGGGGTGCTCCCATGAGCGTATTGCAGGACGTGCAGGAACTCCAGGAAACCAGAAAAGAACATGAGCTCAGGCTCGCGAAGCTGGAAAAACTGATGGAAGCCTCGATCTTGGATACCCAGCAACTGAAGCTTGAGATGCGACTCTTCAGGGACGAAATGCTGGCCTTCAAAGACGAGATGCATGCCTTCAAAGATGAAATGAAGGATTTCAAAGACGAAATGCGCACCTTGAAGGACGAAATGCTGGCATTCAAGAACGAGATGCGCACCTTCAAGGACGAAATGCTGGCATTCAAGGACGAAATGCGCACGTTTAAGAATGAGATGAATCGCCGCTGGGGAGAGCTGGCCAACAAAATGGGCACTCTGGTGGAAGACATCGTATATCCTGGACTGCCCTTTGCCCTGAAGCGCCGCTTCGACCTCGAGGTGGATATCATCACTCACAATGTGTCGATCAAGGACCCCGAGACCGGCAGCAAGCAGGAGTTCGACGTGGTGGCCATCTGCGGCGACCGGGGCTTTGTGGTGGACGTAAAGTCCACATATAAGTTTGCTCACCTTGAAAACTTCATCGAAAGGATACTTCCTAAGGCCGCTCGCCTGATACCGCTGCTCGAGGGCAAGTGCCTTCAGGGGATCATCGCCTCCTTGAGCTTGGGTGAGGACGTGATAAATGCCGCCACCAAGCGCGGGGTTCTGGCGATGACGATGTCCGGCGATTACATGGACATCGTAAACCCGGAGGCTTTCTCCAAGTAAAACTATCCTTAATTAGTTGGCATAACTTAGTCGACATAATGTAGATCCGCAGGCATCCTGGATATCAAAAGGAGTGGGACGATTGCAGCTCAAAATTTTAGGGGCAGCCGGCGAGGTGACCGGTTCGCTTTACCTGCTGGAAGCCGGTGCGAGCCATGTTTTGGTCGATTGCGGCACCTTTCAGGGCAGAGACGAGGACAGGCGCAACGCCGAAACTTTCCCATTTGATCCGATCGGTATCGACGCCGTGCTTTTGACCCACGCACACCTCGACCATTCGGGTCGCATCCCACTCTTGGTAAAACGCGGCTTCCACGGTCGTATATACGCCACATCACCCACGGTGGAGCTGTGCGATGTCTTGTGGCGCGATTCCACTCGCCTTATGAAGGAGGAAGCGGAATGGCGCACCAGGAAAAACCGCCGCCGCGGCCTCCCTGCCGTATTCCCTCTGTATGACGAAGCGGATGTAGATCAGGCGATGGTTTTGTTTCAACCCACTACCTATGACGACGTCTTCGACGTAGCGCCAGGAATTCGCGTTCGCTTTCGAGACGCGGGGCATATGTTAGGCAGCGCCATACTGGAGGTGTGGCTCAAGGAGAACGACGAAGAGGTCAAGGTCGTATTTTCTGGAGACCTCGGGCAGCAGGAATCCGTCCTCGAGCGCGACCCTGCCGTCGTCGAAGACGCTCATTTTGTGGTGATCGAGTCTACCTACGGCGACCGCAGGCATAAAAGCTGCGCCGAAACGCGAAAAGAATTCGCATCGATCATGGGAGAAGCCCTCGGCGATCGCTCGAAGGTTTTAATCCCCACGTTTGTCGTAGAGAGGGCGCAGCGCGTGCTGTACGAGCTTTTGCTCCTCCAGGAAGAGGGGGTATTGCGAGACAACGTTCCCATATACTTAGATTCCCCAATGGGCGTAACAGCCACGGAAATCTATCGCAAATATGCCTCTCTGCTCTCCGCTGAGCTTCAGGGGAGGCTTTTAAAAGGTGGAGACCCTTTTGCGCCGAAACAGCTAAAAAAAGCGATCACGCCACAAGAGTCGCGGGCCATCAACGATGTGCGCCACGCTGTAGTCTTGGCGGGAAGCGGCATGGCTAATGGCGGAAGGATCGTCCACCATTTAAAACATAGTTTGTGGGATCCCAAAAGCCACGTGATATTTGTGGGCTATCAAGCTACCGGCACGCTGGGACGTCGCATAGTGGAGGGTGAGTCTTATCTGCGCATTGCCGGCGAGGAGGTGCAAGTCAAAAGTCAAGTGCACACGGTAGGCGGATTTTCCTCGCACGCCGACAGAGGCGATCTGCTTGCGTGGGCCTCTAACTTCAAAACGTCTCCTCTGTTTTTGGTCACACACGGGGAAGCGAAGGCGTCGGAATCGCTTGCCTCAGGGCTTGAGGAGTCGGGTTTTAAAGCCCTCGCGCCTGTTGCGGGTTATACCATCGCCTTGGCGCCTGAACGCAGGGAGATTCCCATCGTGGCCACCGCCACGAAAAGGGTCAGCGACGATGCGCGGCAAGCTTTACGGGACGTAAATTCGCTCGTGGCGTCCCTCCTTGGGCAATTGAACGGCACAGAGGATTTAGACGACCTGCTTCCCCTCTTAATGGCAGCGAAGACCCTGCTTGAAACCGCCAACGCCAAGCTCTTAACCCGTTAAACGTAAGCCAGTCGAACCCCCGGTGGTTGACAGGGGGAGGGTGCATGGTATAATTGGCTCTAACATAGCTTTGGGGGTAAGAGCAGTGGCGTTGTGCGGCCGATTGAGACGAGCCAGACGAATAAGACCTGAGCTTCCCGAGTTCGTTCTTTTTAACGAAGGGCGATGAAGGGGAAGAGTAGGTTTTGTGGCTCGTTGACAGAGAGGGAACGCCGCGGCTGAAAGCGTTCCTCAATTGGCACAAAGCTGAATAGAGCCCCTGAGCCGGCTTCCGAAGAAAGGCCAAGGCCAAGTAGGAGCCCGGGCGGTCTTCCGTAAAAAGACCTAAAAGAGAGTGGGCAGACCTTAAAATCTTAAGATCTGCCAACAAGGGTGGCACCGCGGGTTAAAGCCCGTCCCTTTTGACGAAGGGGCGGGCTTTTTTAATGGGAACACAAAAGATCACAAAATAGTTAAGCAGGAGGGAGTATAAATGGCAAAGGAAAAGGTGGTATTGGCTTACAGCGGTGGGTTGGACACGTCGGTTGCGGTGAAGTGGCTCCAAGATCAGGGATATGACGTGATCACGTTTACGGCCGACGTGGGGCAGGGCGCAGTGGATCTGGCTGCCATCAAGGAGAAGGCGCTTAAGACCGGCGCGGTCAAGGCTTACGTGATGGATCTCAAAAAAGAGCTGGTGGAGAACTACGTTTGGCCAGCTCTTAAGGCCAACGCGATGTATCAAGGCGCTTACCCCTTGAGCGCGGCTCTGTCTCGCCCTCTCATAGCTGCTCATTTGGTCGAGATCGCCGAGGCCGAAGGCGCCGTGGCGGTGGCTCACGGCTGCACGGGCAAGGGACAGGATCAGGTGCGCATCGAAGTGTGCGCCAAAGCCTTGAAGCCCGATATAGAGGTAATTGCTCCCGTGCGCGATTGGCACTATACGAGGGAGCAGGAGCTGGAGATCGCCACCAAACACGGCATACCCGTGCCGCGCGCCGATTCCGGCATCTACAGCGTCGACGAGAACCTCTGGGGGCGCTCCATTGAGTGCGGACCTCTTGAGGACCCCTGGAACGAGCCGCTATCGGACGCATTCACTATGACGAAGGACCCGTGGGAAGCGCCTGATAAACCGGAGTATGTGATCATATCCTTTGAGAAGGGTATCCCCGTTGCACTTGATGGAAAGAAGATGGACGGCGTGGATCTCATTCAGAAGCTGAACGCCATAGCCGGGGAGCACGGCGTGGGCAGGGTCGACATGATAGAAGATCGGCTCGTGGGCTTCAAGAGCCGAGAGGTCTACGAGTGCCCTGCGGCTATTACACTGATCCAGGCACACAAAGCCCTCGAGAACATGACGCTGTCCAAAGATGTCTTGTCGACCAAGGCGGGACTCGAGAGCAAATACGCGGAACTGGCCTATGTGGGATATTGGTTTTCTCCCTTGAAAGAGGCGCTCGATGTCTTATTTGACCATATTGAAGGGCATGTGACAGGCGATGTGAGGGTGAGGCTCTATAAGGGGCAGGCAGTCGTGGTGGGCCTGAAGTCGCCAGAATCGCTCTACAGCCTTGATTTGGCGACCTACTCGGAAGGGGACGCCTTCGATCATGAAGCCTCCGTCGGCTTCATCACCATATGGGGGCTGCCCATAAAGACGTGGAGGCAAAAACACCCTGCTCCTTCGGCCAAGGCCTCTAAGTAGCAAACGATAGGCTGAGCTTTCTTTTGCGTAAGTGCCCGGAAGAATCCTCTTCCGGGCATCTAATCTCCTAAATTAACTCTCGCTTAGCGCCAATAGGCGCCGCTCTATGCGAGCCACTGCGCGGGCTTTGTCCGCCACCCACAGGGGGGCGACGAGGCGTGGTGGCTTCGCATCGGCCGTGAGGCGCTGGATGATCGCACCCTCAGGCAAGCTCGCGATGGCCGATGCCACGATCTCCGCATATTCGTCGAGCGTCAACGGAGCAAATCGCCCGGCTCGGTATTCCTCTTCCAGAGCCGTCCCGCGGAGCACGTACAGAGGGTGAAATTTGAACGCGCAGACGCCCCAGCTGGCCAACGCGGCGGCAGACCTGGCCAGTTGCAAATCGTCTTCCCCTGGTATGCCGGCGATGAGGTGGGCGCAAAGGAAAAACTTTCTGTCACGGCAGCGCTTTACGGCTTCTTCTACACAGCTAACGTCATGTCCGCGCCTTAGCCAGCGGAGGCTCTCTTCCGACAACGACTGGACGCCTATTTCGACCCATACGTCGAGCCCCTCGCCGGCGAGGTCGTCGAAATAGTCGAGCGCATCTTCGGGCAGGAGATCCGGCCTCGTGCCGAAGGCCAATCCGACGATCCTGGCGTGTCTTTCGGTGAGCCTTATCGCTTTTTCCACTTCTTCTGCAAGCCTGTCTAAGGGGAGGTTCGTGGCGGAGTAGCTTTGAAAGTAAAGGATGAGGGCCTGCGCTTTATATCGCGCTCTGATGGCCGCCGCGCCGCTTTTTATCTGCTCCTCGAGCGGTATGCCGGCCAGCGCCGCGCCGCTTCCGCCGCCTCGCTCGTCGCAGAAGATGCATCCTCCCCTTGAGAGGCCCTCTCTGTGGGGGCATCCTGCACCGAGGTCCAGGCACAGCTTGTGGACTCTTTCGCCGAACCTCTCCCGCAGGTAAGAAGACCAACTGCGATACGTTTTCATGTTAATGCCCCGGTCAGCCGGATGCTTTAAGTAAGTGCCTCAGTCAAATGCCTCGTCGGGGGCTGCGGGGAGGCCTTCCAGAGAAGAGCGGGCGCTCTGCACATCGCCGCTGGCCCGCGCCACATAAGAGTTGAGGCGCTCCCTCAACGCTCCGTCGCTCAGGGACAGTATGCGGGCGGCCATAAGCACCGCGTTTTTTACCCCCCCTATGCCCACCGCGGCCACCGGCACGCCGGGCGGCATTTGGGCCACAGAAAGCAGCGCATCTACCCCCTTTAAGGCTCCGGCCTCGAGTGGAACGCCTATCACCGGTATCAGTGTATAGGCGGCTATTGCGCCTGGAAGCGCAGCAGCGAGGCCAGCCATCGCGATTATTACGCCTATCCCGCGCTCCGCAGCGCGCTTGGCGTAAGATGCCACATCGTCGGGGGTCCTGTGAGCAGAAGCTATGGTTATTTCGTAAGGAATCGCCAGCTCCTCGAGCAGCTTTGCGGCCTCTTTTCCTCGCTCGAGGTCGGATTTGGATCCGATGACGATTCCCACCTTGGCGCTCATCGTGCATCTCCTCCTTTGCCTGGTGTTTTGGGCGACAGCGCCTGCCAGGCTATGTCGCGCCTGTAATGCGCTCCTTCAAAGCCTATGGCAGATACGCCTCTGTATGCCTTGGCGCGTGCCTCCTCGAGCGACGAGTCCAGTCCGACCACGGTCAAGACCCGCCCACCGCTCGTGACCAACTTCTCGCCGTCCCTTTTCGTGCCGGCGTGGAAGATCAGGACCCCTTCTGTCTTGCGGGCCTCCTCCAGGCCGCTTATCTCAAAGCCCACGTCGTAACGGTCGGGATAGCCCCCGGAGGCCATCACCACTCCAACGGCGCAGTCCTTTGCCTTGATGGCGTTTAACGACTCGGATTTTGCCACCGATAGCATGACCTCACCCCAATCGACGTCGCAGATCGGCAAGACCACCTGCGCCTCCGGGTCGCCGAACCGCGCGTTGTATTCCAGGACCCATGGCCTTTCGTCACGGTCCACCATTAGGCCGAGGTATATGACGCCTCGGTAGTCTATGCCTTTTGCTTTCAACGCGCGAGCGGTGCCATGGGCGATCTCTTCGATGCGCCCGATGAGGGCTTTGCTCGCCCAGGGAACCGGGGCATACGCGCCCATGCCACCGGTGTTGGGCCCTTTGTCACCATCGAGGGCGCGCTTGTGGTCCTGGCTTAAGGGAAGCAGGCCCGTATTTTTGCCATCTATCAGGAGCATCGCCGTTATTTCTCTTCCCGCGATGTAATCTTCGACGACAACGGTGCGGCCGGCTTCTCCCAACGCCCCTTCCTCTAAAAGCGAACGACACAGGCGCATCGCCTCGGCGAGCTCTTCTACCACGAAGGCCCCTTTGCCGGCGGCCAAACCGTCGGCCTTCACGACGAAGGGCGGGTGACGCAGGGACAGCGCCTCTTTTGCTTCGGCCACGGTGCGGCATATGTGAAAGGAGGGGGTGGGTATGCCGACGTCGAGCATGAAGGTTTTGGCGAAAGCCTTGCTACCCTCGAGGCGCGCCCCGTCAATTCCCGGACCGAAGACGGGGATACCCTCGCGCCTGAGTGCGTCCGGGACGCCCGTCATGAGGGGCGCTTCCGGTCCCACTACGACCAGGTCTGCCGATATCTTTTTGGCCAAGGCCAAGACATCATCGCCCTTTGTGGGGTTTGCCCCGTGCAGGTAGGCGACCTCGGCGATGCCGCCGTTGCCGGGCGCAGCGTGGATTTCGTCGAATGCCTTGGAGCGGGAGAGGGCCCACGCGATGGCGTGCTCCCTCGCGCCTCCTCCCAATATGAGGGCTTTCACGGCTTTACCTCCTTTAAGCTTTAAGCGGTGGCTTGGACTAATGGCGGAACGTGCGCCAGCCGCTCAAGAACATGCTCACGCCCAGGCGAAGGGCCGCCTCTTTGACTTCTTCGTCGCGCACGGAACCGCCGGGTTGGATTATGGCCGCTATGCCGGCCTGCGACGCCAGCTCCACGCTGTCTGCGAAGGGGAAGAAGGCGTCTGAGGCGAGCACGGCTCCGCGCGCCTTCTCGCCCGCCCTTTCGAGTGCCCAACGCACCGCATCGACACGGCTCGGAAAGCCGCATCCTATACCTACAGTGCCTCCGTCCTTGACGACGGCTATGGCGTTGCTCTTTCCGAGGCAGGCCGCCTTCCAGGCCAGGATCAAATCGGGCCACAGGTCGTTTCGCGGCTTGCCCACCCATTCGCCCGCCTCGGGCCTGGGGAGGGGAGGAGGGGTGTCTTCCTGAGCGAGAATGCCTCCCCACGTGCCCACCAGTTGGAGATCGTATGCCCGCCCGCCATTCCAACGGAGGAGGCGCATGTTCGGCCGCTTATCCTTCAAGAGCGATAGGGAGTCGGGTTCGAAGTCCGGCGCTATCGCGATTTCAAAGAAGCGCTCGCTCAGCGTTTCGGCCAGGTCTGTCGTCACGCGGCGGTTTAAGCCCACTATACCGCCGAAGGCGGAGACGGGATCACATTCCAGGGCTTTCGCGTATGCCTCTTTGAGGTCTCTTCCGCAGGCCATCCCACAGGGGGAGGTATGTTTGACGATGATGCAGCCAGGTTGGTCGGAGAGGAGCGCGCACCCGCGCAGCGCACAATCGGCGTCGAGGATGTTGTTGTAGGAAAGAGGTTTGCCGGAGAGGACCTCCCAGGGAAGGTTCGACAACGGCGGGAGGTAGAGGGCCGCAGCTTGGTGGGGGTTTTCGCCGTAACGCAGGTCGAGGACTTTATCCATCGCCAGAGGCAGTGCTTGAGGAAGCCCCGCCTTCTCTCCGAGCGCTTCGCAGAGGCCGGCGTATATGACCGCGTCATATCGCGCCGTATAGGAAAAGGCCTTGAGTGCCAGGCGTTCCCTCGTTGGCAAGGTGACGTTGCTTTCTGAATCGATTTCGTCCAGCACGAGCTTGTAGTCGGACGGATCGGTCACGACGACGACGTAGTGATAATTCTTGGCCGCCGCCCTGATCAGCGTCACCCCTCCGATGTCTATGTGTTCTAACAGTTCGTCCAGGTTCGCTCCCTGGCGCGCCTTCTCTTCGAAGGGATAGAGGTTGCATACTACGATATCTATGAGGGGGATGCCGTATCGCTCGACGTCGTTCAAGTCCTCCTCGAAGTGGCGTCTGGCGAGGATGCCGCCGATTACCGCTGGGTGCAGCGTTTTTACCCTTCCTCCCAAGATGTGGGGATATCCTGTAAGGTCGGCCACTTCCTTGACGGGGACCCCTGCCTTTTCAAGGCACCTCGCCGTCCCCGAAGACGAGAGGAGCTCCCACCCCCTCTGGGATAACCCCTTGGCGAACTCCTCTATGCCGTCTTTGTTCCATACAGACATGAGCGCTCTATGTTCGATCAAGCTTCATGCGCCTCCCTTCTTTCTTGTAACGGCCCGCGAAGAGGTCTTTGAGCGTCCTCCAGTAGATGTCGTGTTCTACTTCGTGGATGCGCTCCTCGAGCTCTTCCAGCGTCTGGCCTTCATCTATGGGCACGCAGCGCTGGGCCAAGATCGGGCCGTGATCCATCTCCTCGTCGACCAGATGAATGGTTACTCCGGTGACTTTGACGCCGTAATTCCAGGCTGACGCTATCGCCTCTGTGCCGGGAAAGGCAGGAAGCAGAGCCGGGTGGATGTTCACAATTCTGTCCCTGAAGCGGGATATGACGCGAGGGCTCAAGATGCGCATAAATCCGGCCAGCACCACCCACTCGACGCCCTTTTTCTCTAAATGCTCAAGGAGCAGCCCTTCGGCCTCGTCTTTGCCCTTCTCTCGGTAAGGCAGCACCAGCGTGGGCAGCGAAAGCGCTTCAGCGCGGGCCAAACCTTCAGCGTCAGGGCGGTCGCTGCCGACGAGCCGGATATCGGCGTCGAGGTCGCCCGAGGCGATCCTGCGCGCCAGCGCAACCATATTCGTGCCGCGCCCGGAGAGCATTATGGCTATCTTGGGCATGATGCGACCTTGCCTATGATTATCGCCTTCTCTCCCGTCTCTTCGAGCGCGCGCCTCACGGCGCTTTCGTCCTCGGGCGAAACGACGAGGACGAAACCTATCCCCAAGTTAAAGACGCGCCGCATCTCTTCCTCTTCGACGCCGGCTTCGGCGATGCAGCGGAATACGGGAGGTCGCTTCCAGCTTGAGAAGTCTATCTCGGCCCTCATGCCCGACGGGAGGGAGCGATTTATGTTCTCCTCGAGCCCGCCGCCCGTTATGTGAGCCATGGCCTTGACGGCGCCAGTCGAAGATGCCTTTAGGGCCTGGCGGACGTAAAGCCTCGTGGGGCGCAACAGAACGTCGGCGGCCGGCTCTTTTAGGGCCTTTTCCAGCCCTTCCATTCCCCCTGGCGGACCAAAAAATAGCCGACGGACGAGCGAGTAGCCGTTGCTGTGGAGCCCGGAGCTTTCAAGGCCGACGAGCAGGTCTCCCTCTTTGACTCCTTTCCCGTCGACGAGCGCCTGAGGGCTCACCGATCCGACCGCGAAGCCGGCCAAGTCGAACCCTCCCGGTGGATAGACGTCGGGCATCTGGGCGGTCTCGCCGCCCAGGAGGGCGCAATCGCAGGCCTTGCATGCCTCTGCGACCCCTTCCAATATCTCGCCGAAGACGTCTTCGTCCAAGGTGCCGCAGGCGATGTAGTCGAGGAAGAAGAGCGGCCTCGCCCCGCAGGTGACCAAGTCGTTGACGTTCATGGCTACCAGGTCCTGGCCGAGGCCCTTGTAGCGCCCGAAATGCCTCGCCACCTCAAGTTTTGTCCCCACGCCGTCGCAGCATCCCGCCAACAGCTCGCCGTCAGAAAATTTATAGAGGCCGCAAAACCCGCCTATTCCTTTGGCAACGTTAGGGTCTCCGTCCCCGATCACGGCTTTTATGCGCTCCACCCAAGAGTGGGCCTTCTTCAGGCTCACTCCCGACTCCTCATAGTTCAAAGCCACCCTCGTTTCCCTCCTCTAAATATTCCCCGTTGAAGCAGGCCAGGCACAGCTCATCCCGCGGCATTCCTATTGCGGCGACGAGGTCGCTCTCTTTCAGGTATGCCAGCGAATCGACTTCTATCGAACTCTTCAAGTCTTCGAGCGAGGCGAAGCGCGCCGCAGCGAGCTCTTGACGAGTCGGCGTGTCGATGCCATAGTAGCAGGGAAAACGAACCGGGGGTGAGGATATGCGCATGTGGATCTCCCTCGCTCCGCACTTGCGCATCATCGACACAACCTTGGCCACCGTCGTCCCCCTCACGATGGAGTCGTCCACCACTACGAGGGGCTTACCGTCTATCACTTCTCTCATGGGGTTGAGCTTTATCTGCACGCCCAGCTCTCGCACCTTTTGCGTCGGTTGAATGAATGTCCTTCCCACGTAGCGGTTTCTCACGATGGTTCTTTCGTAGGGCAGGCCGGAAGCGTCTGCGTAGCCTGTGGCGGCTATGGTTCCGCTGTCGGGCATGTCCGTCACGAGTTGAGCCCGTGAACATGGGGAAGCCGCGGCGAGCCGCCGCCCCATCTCCTTGCGCACGATGTAGACGCAGCGCCCGTCTATTATGCTGTCGGGCCTGGCGAAATAGACGTATTCGAAGGAGCAAAAATAGTGCCTTTTCGCCTTCAGGGGGATGCGAAGGCTCGAGAGGCCGCCGTCGTTTATGACCACTACCTCTCCCGGTTCTATGTTGCGAATGACCTCGGCTCTGATGAGGTCGAGGGCACAGCTTTCCGATGCCACATAATACGTATCGTCTCGCCGGCCCAAGACGAGCGGACGGAACCCCCAGGGGTCGCGCGCCGCCACGAGCGCGTCTTTGAAGAGCACGGCCAGACTGTAGGCCCCGTTCAGGCGCTCGAGCGCGTCTATCAAGGCATCGAGGGGGGCTTTGTGCGATTGATGTGCCATGAGATGTATGATGACCTCTGTGTCGGTGGTGGACTGAAATATCGCACCTCTGTTTTCTAAGTTAAGGCGGATGCCCTCGGCGTTGGTTATGTTGCCGTTGTGAGAAATGGCCACCGGTCCCTTGGCGTAGTTCGCCGCCAACGGCTGAGCGTTCGTTATGATCGAGGCTCCGGATGTAGAGTAACGGACGTGGCCTATGGCCCCGCGGGCCGCTATCTGAGACAGCCTTTTCTGGTCGAGAGCCTCGTGGACTAAACCCATGCCTTTGAAACTCTGCAACATCCCATCGGGGCCTATCCAGGCCACGCCTGCGGCCTCTTGCCCCCTATGCTGCAGAGCGAAAAGCCCCAGATATATGTCTTCGAGCAACAACTTGTCTTTTTGAGCGAAAGCGCCGAATACGCCGCACATTACGGTCTCCTCCAGGCTCGAATGAGCTTTTCTAACCGGACCTTGAAGAGGCCGTTTACGGATAACTCGCTCCCTCCGACCTTGCCGATGTGGCTCACGGGGAAGCCCTGCCATATATGGCAAAAGGCGGCCGCTTTATCCGGCGGGATGGCATATATGGCCCTCGGTCCCCCTTCGCCGAAGAGCAAGAGCTCCGGCTTCGCTTCCGCATCAAAATTCACTTGCGCTCCCTTGCCGCTTTCTATGGCTTCCTTCGCCAGCGCCAGGGCCAACCCTCCCCCTGCAAGCGCCAGGGCGCTTTCAGCCACCCTGCTTTTGGCCGTCTTTGCAGCGCGCTCGAGGAAGGACTTTTCCTTTTGTGCATCGAAGGGGACCGGCACGCCGCGCGGCTTTCCGGAGAAGACGTGTTGGTATGCGCTTCCGGCCAGCGAGCCGCCGGGCGAACCGACGAGGAAGAGGCGGTTCCCCTCTTTCCAGCGCCCAGATGGGAGGAAATCCTCCAGCGAGTCGACGAGGCCTACGATGCAGGCGAGGGGCGTGGGCAGTATTTTGGACTTCGACGTCTCGTTGTAGAGGCTGACGTTGCCCGAAACCACGGGGCAGGCCATCTCGCGGCAGGCCGTCGCCATTCCGCGCACAGCCTCCTCCAGCTCCCAAAACTGGTCCGGCTTTTCCGGCGAAGGGAAGTTAAGGCAATCGGTCATTCCCAACGGCACGGCTCCGCATACGGCCAGAGCCCTCAGGCCTTTGGCCACGGTCTCTGCCCCTCCCGAAAATGGGTCGAGGCGGCATTTCCACGGGTCGCTTTCCATGACCAACGCGAGGAATCGGCCGTTCGGCTTTATGCGCAACAGCGTTACGGGCGAACCCGGGCCGACGATCGTGTTTATCTGCACCATGTGGTCGTATTGCTCGTATATCCACGACTTATCCGCCCAGTTGGGGTGAGAAAGCAGAGAAACGATCGCGTCTTCCCATCCCTTGGGAGGTTTTGTCTGCTCGGCGCCAAGGCATTGTCTATCGTTTAAATCTTCGGGAGGCAGAGAAGGCCACGATATTTCGGGACACCCCCCTCCCAAGAGGGAGGCTGGCACATCGGCGACCACGTTGCCTTTATACTTGAGGACGAATCTGTCGCCAGGCGTCGTCGTGCCTATCGGTGCGCAGTTCAGCCCCCACTTGGCGGCGACGCTCTCCACGAGTTCCATGTCTTTTTTCTGCACTATCAGGAGCATGCGCTCCTGCGACTCCGAAAGCGCTATCTCCCAAGGAGCCATTCCCTCTTCTCGCAGGGGGACTCTGTCGAGTTCTATGTTTACACTGACGCCGCTCTTTGCGGCCACTTCGCTGGCGGAGGATGTGATACCGCCGGCCCCCATGTCCTGCATGCTAACTACCGCGCCGAGCCCGACGAGCTCCAGGCAGCATTCGACCAACAGCTTCTCCGCGAAGGGGTCGCCGATCTGGACCTGCGGGCGGCTGCTTTTCGTCTCATCTGCCAGTTCCACGGATGCGAAGGTGGCGCCACCGATGCCGTCTCTGCCCGTGGGGGATCCGATCAGGACCGCCACCTGCCCCGAGGCAGCCGTGGAGGACTTGATGACGCGGTCCAGCCGCACCAAGCCCAGGCAGAAGGCGTTTACGAGGGGGTTTTCGTCGTAAGAAGGGTCGTAGGCCGTCTTGCCTCCCACCGTGGGCACGCCCACACAGTTGCCGTAATCGCCGACCCCCCTTATGATCCCGTCCGAGAGCCGCCTCGTGCTTCGTGCGCCCTCTCGACCGAAGAACAGCCCGTCCATGGAGGCGGTGGGTTGCGCCCCCATCGCGAGTATGTCCCTGATTATTCCCCCTACGCCCGTGGCCGCCCCTTGATATGGCTCGACCGCGGACGGGTGGTTATGGCTTTCCACCTTGAAAGCCGCACCCCAACCGTCTCCCACGTCGACGATGCCGGCGTTCTCTCCGGGGCCCTGGACGACGCTTTTACCCTCTTTGGGGAATAGGCGGAGGAGGCGGCGCGTCGATTTATAGCTGCAGTGTTCTGACCACATGACGGAGAACAAGTGCAGCTCGGTCTCGTTGGGCTCTCTCCCGAGCCCTTCTACGATGGCATCGAATTCTTCGTCTCGCAATCCCAAGGTGCGATGGTTCAATGTGCACCACCTCCTTTGATCCATTCGCTTATGGATTGCCACATGAGCGCGCCATCTACGGAGCCGAGGACGGGCTCGCTCGCTCTTTCGGGGTGCGGGATCAGCCCGAGCACGTTGCCGCCCTCGTTCACCATGCCGGCTATGTTGTTGAGCGCTCCGTTCGGGTTTGCCTCGTCGGTCGCCTCGCCGGTCGGCGTGGCATATCTGAATACCACCTGGCGCCTTTTCTCCAAGGCGTCCAGCTCATCTTTGTCCAGATAATACAAGCCTTCATGATGGGCTATGGGGAAGTGCACCACCTGGCCGATCTTGTAGCGCAGCGTGAAAGGCGTGTCGTCGCGCTCAACCCTGAGCGTGCAGGGCCTGCATATAAACGACAGCGTGCGGTTAGGCAGGAATACACCTCGCAGCATTTTGGCCTCCGTCAAGATCTGAAAGCCGTTGCATATGCCCAAGACCAAGCCCCCCGAAGAGGCGAAGCGCTTTACGCCCTTCATTATCGACGATCTAGCCGCCATAGCTCCGCACCGCAGGTAGTCGCCGTAGCTGAAGCCGCCGGGCAATATCACGAGGTCTGTCCCGGCAGGTAGGGATTCGCTCGCATGCCATACCATTTCGACGGATGCCCCGATCGTGACCTCGACGGCATGAGCCACATCGGCATCGCAATTGCTCCCGGGAAAGACGACCACAGCGACCTTCATTTCCCTTCTTCCTCCACCACCAGAGAATATTCCTCTATGAGGTCGTTGACCAACAGATCGCTGCACATCGCCTCCGCTCGTCGGCGTGCGGCGCTTTCGTCGGCGGCCTCGAGGGTGATCCTCAGATATTTCCCCACGCGCACGTCCTGGACTTCGCCGTAGCCGAGATCGTGAAGCGATCGCAATATTGTCCTTCCCTGAGTGTCGAGGACGCCCTCTTTTAGGTATATTAGCAGGCTGGCTCTGTATCTCATGTCTATGCCTTCATTTCTTCGAGGCGACGCCAGATCTCTTCGTAGGCCTCTAAGACGTTGCCCATGTCCTTGCGGAAGCGATCCTTGTCCAAGCGGTCACCGGAGGTGCGATCCCAAAGCCTGCATGTATCCGGCGATACCTCGTCGGCGATGACGAGGTTGCCGTCTCTGTCCTTGCCGAACTCCAACTTGAAATCTACCAGGAATATGTTCAGCTTTTCGAATAGCTCCGACAATGCCTTATTCACGTCGAGGGCCAGCTTTTTCATTTGCTTGAGCTCCTCTTCCGTGGCCCATCCGAAGAGGAGCGCGTGATCTTCGAGCACCAGCGGATCGCCCAAGGCATCGTTTTTGAGGTAGAACTCAACAAGAGGCCGTGGCAGCCGCATCCCCTCTTGGACGCCCAGCCGTTTGCATATGGAGCCCGTGGTCAGGTTTCTAACCACCAACTCCAACGGCACGATAGTGACCCTTTTGACCAGCTGGTTCAGCTCGTCCAGCCGGCGGATGAAATGGGTGGGGAAGCCCAAAGCGCTCAGATGCTCAAATATTTTGGAGCTTACGAGGTTGTTGAGCTTTCCCTTTCCCGCCATGGTGGCTTTCTTCAGCGCGTTGAAGGCGGTGAGCTCGTCTTTGTATTCCATTATGCACAGCGCAGGGTCATCCGTAGCATAGAGCTTCTTGGCTTTCCCTTCGTAAAGAAGTTCCCCCTTCGTCATAGCCTTGCCTCCTTATGATCCTTCGGATATGCATACATTATTGCCAATGTGGGCATCCAGGTCAACGATGCGCCGGCACGATCATTTGTGGCGCCTAAGCGTTACAATAAATTATAGCGAGTCTATGATGTAAATTATCATTCATCGGGGGGTTGACGACCATCAAAACGCCTTGGAGAAACCGATTGAAGGGTCTATTCTACGGCTGGAAACTGGTTATCGCGACCATAGTGATCCTCTTTGTAGCTTACGGCATCAGGGGCTCCTTCGGCCTCTTTGTGCGCCCTCTTTGTGCCGAGTTTTCCTCTTCCAGAGGAGCCTTTTCTTTCGCCTTCACTCTGAGTTTGATCACCTACGGTATATCTTCCCCGCTAATTGGCAGGCTCACGGACAAATTTTCGCCGCGCCTTTCCGTGTCGATCGGCGGAGCGCTCATTGGGCTTTCTATGTTTCTCCTTTCTACCGCCACTTCACTGCGTCACTTTTATATCTATTACGGCATCATCTTCGGAATCGGTTTGAGCGGCATCTGGCCTTCGTGCACCTCTACGATCAACAGATTTTTCGTAAGGAAGCGCGGCTTGGCCAACGGCATTGCTTCTTCGGGAATAAGCTTGGGTTACTTTATGACTTTAGGTGCCGCTTATAGTATCGAGTTTTTGGGGTGGAGACAGACTTTCGTAGTCATGGGGTTTTTGAGTTTTTTGTGCGTTGCTCTGCTCGGAGCTATCTTTATGCGAAGGGATCCCGAATCCATGGGCTTGCTTCCGGACGGGGAAACGGAAGCCTTAAATGCTCCGTTAAATGGGCAAACGGGCGCCTTGCGCGGCTTGGCCCCGATTGAGGCTATAAAAAAGGCTGAATTTTGGCTCGTGGCAGCTTTGTTTTCTTTCACGGTGGCGGCTACCTATATGTTAATAATTTACTTGGTGCCCTTTGTGGAGGATATGGGTTTAGGAAGAAGAAGCGAAGCGGCGGCGGCCCTGAGCTTGCTCGGTCTAATCAGCATAGCAGGGAGGTTAGGCGGAGGCTGGCTTGCAGATAGAGTTGGTAAGCTCAAAGCCTTGACGGTTTCTTCGGTTACGGTAATAGTCTCTTTGATTTCTTTGATATTCGTGCGGGACATCCGCGCCTTATATCTGATAATAGTGCTGTTCAGCTTCGGCTACGGCATATACCCGCCCCTTATCGGCCCGTTGGTGGCGGATTATTGCGGAAGGAAGAATCTTTCCACGATCTACGGCATGATCAATATCTTCATCGCTTTGGCTGAGGGTTTAGGGCCGCTGTTTGCAGGAGTGATCTATGATCTTACTAAGAGTTATTTCTTTACCTTTTTGTCAGGAGTTTTTTTAGAAGTATTGGCGCTTGGCGTCATTTTTATCCTTCAAAGAAGGCCTAAGATGGAGAGTTGGGATTAGGAGCGAAACCAAAACCCTTTCACCTTCTTGTTTGACTTATGATTTTTGATATTTCTAAATTTACAGTATTTTTTAGATTTAAGTTTAACTTATAAAATAACAACGACAACTTTAATAGCTTTTATTCAGCTTGGCTGTCTTTAAAAGAAAGCGCTTTAACGACAAAACCGCTAAAGCCGGCATTCATTTTTCTTTAAATGGCATATATTGAAAGAAGCGTTTTTCAAATTCCGGATAGCCTTCTAAGGGGATATGCCTTATTTTCTCTCTTAATATGCGAACTGCGTCCCAAGCCTTTTTGCCGCCCAATAATATTCTTTTGCACCCTTCTCCGGCCCCGTTCCCTATTGGTATGGCGTGCCCTTCAAGCTCTGCGGGCATCATGCCGACGGCTATGGCCGACTGCGGCGACAGAAAGCTCCCGAAGGCGCCCGAAAGCAGGCATTCTTCCACGTCTTGCCATTTCAGCCCCGCCCTTTCCAAGAGTATTTCAGAAGCGGCCCTGATCGCCGCCTTGGCGAGCTGAAGTTCGCGCACGTCGTTTTGGGTCAAGCAGAGCCTTTTACCTTCGCCCGATGCCAGAAATACGCGTCTCTCTCTGCCATCCCCTTCGATGCGCGACGCGATTGCCCGATACGGCACCGACTCGCGCGGCAGTATGCGGCCCGTGCTGTCGATGGCTCCGGCGCGGAGAAGTGCCGCCACTACGTCAAGAAGGCCCGAGCCGCACAATCCCTTGGGAGCCGAGCCTCCTATGACGTCGAGCTCGATGTCGCCTCCCGCAAGTCGTGCCCCCCCTATGGCCCCATCGGTGGCCCTCATACCGCAGGAGATGCGCCCCCCTTCGAAGGCCGGGCCCGCGGCTGTGGACGTCACGAAAATCTTTCCATCGTGCATGAGTCCTATCTCGCCGTTCGTGCCGAGGTCCATCACGAGGCGACTCTTTCCGTCGAAGGAGCTTTCTATCAGGTAGAGGAGCGCCAGCATGTCCGAGCCCACAAAGCTGGCTATCAACGGAAGAAATCGCACTCTGGCGTCGGGGGCTACCGGGATGCCCAAATCCTTCGCGCGATGCGCTTTTGAATCGCGCACAGCGGGTATGAAGGGTTTGCGGCTCAAATATATGGGGCGCAGGCCGAAGAAGAGGTGATGCATGCAGCTGTTGCCCACCAGCAACAGGTCGTAGATGCTCTCCGGCGGTATGTCGACGCTGCGGGCGGCCTCTTCGATAAGGGTGCTCACCTTCAGCCTGACTGCGGCCGTCATTGCCTCTAACGCTTTAGGATCGTCTGCGGCGCGGGAGATCCGAGAGATCACGTCGGATCCGAACGGAGCTTGAGGGTTCATCCCGGAGGATGTGCCCAATTCGTCACCTGTGGCGAGATCGAGGAGATAGCAGGCTATCGTTGTGGTCCCGATATCGCACGCCACGCCGTATATGCCGCTTTCCTTTTGCTCGATCGCTATTATCTCCTCGTCGCACAATATCGCCGCGCAGGCTATGGATTTGCCTGGTTCCCACGCGCTCGAGACAGCCTTGAGGGCTTCTTCGTTTATGGCGGTTGGGGCTTTGCCCGAGGCGGAGGTTGCAGCCCGGCATAGCGACTCTGCTGCATCGGCCGCGCCGCCCAGATCCTTCCAATCTATGAGCAACTTCGTTTTCCATATGTCGCTGTTAACCTCAACACGAGATATGTCTACCTGAGCTTTCGGCTTTGACGTATCTTCGAAGGAAAAATATACGGTAACATCGCCGAGCGCTTTGGCGCGGCAAGCCAAACGCCGGCCGAGATCCAATCCCTTTTGCCCGATGAGTTTCGTCTCGACTTCATCGGGAGGCGAGAGCTTTCCCTCGGCTCTGATCTGACATTTGCCGCAGCTGCCGTTTCCCCCGCAGGGGGCGTAGAGCGAAAAACCGGCTTCCCGCAGGGCCTCGAGCAGCGACATCCCTTCCTTAACGCTGATTTCAGAGTTGTCCCCCTTGGGGGCCGATATTATGCGGATCAGAACATCTCTTTCTCCGTCCAGCTTCTCGCACCTCCTAACTTTCGAATCAGTGCTAAACTAATTATTGCTCATCATCTTTCGCTTTGGCCACGCTGGACGGCTTTCGCCGGAGGGGGAGGAGACGGTGGCCTTTGTTGCAATGGCAGTTAGCTACTTGATCGGAGCAATGCCGTGGAGCGCCATCGTAGCATATCTCTTCGCGAGAGTAGATTTGCGAAGCGCCGGGACGCACAACGTAGGCGCTGCCAACGCCTGGATTTCTGCAGGGCCGGTGGCGGGCTGTCTTGCGGCGATCGGCGATTCCGCTAAGGGCGCACTCGCTATCATTTTAGCTCAAGTCCTGGGGCTTTCCCAGCCGTGGTGGCCTCTGTGCGCCTGGTGCGCTATAGTTGGACATTCCTGGTCCTGTTTTTTGGGATTCAGAGGCGGTATAGGGGCTGCGGCCGCCGCGGGGGCTTTCTTATATCTTTTGCCCTTGGAAAGCGCCGCCGTCGGCCTGCTTGTCGCTACGTGGTGGCTCACCTTCGGCGGTGCGTTTCTTTTGGGGTTGGCCTCTCTGTGGCCGATAGCGATCGTGGTGGCTTTATCCAGGGGGAGTTTGACGCCGGGTGCGGCCTCAGGCGTTATGTGGCTTGCCGGCTGGGTGTTTGCGAGGGGATTGAACCACCTGAAATACGACGTCAAAACTTTCGGGGCAGCCTTAGGGAGCGGCGAAGTGCGCCGCAAGCTTTACCGCTATTCGGGCTTGTTCTTTCCGTGCCTGGTCTATCCCATATTCGGCATGACTGCCTTGCGGTGGATCTTCTTCTTGGGAGCCGCCGCGGCTTGGGTTTTGGAGATATCTCGTCGGCGTTGGGTTCGTCTCAACGATCTTCTCTGCGCTCTCTTCAGACCCGTGGGTAGGAAAGGTGAGGCCCACGGCATTTCGAGCACCAGCTATTACTTTCTGGGCGGGGCGATCGCTGTCGCTTTTCCGGAGCCTTTCGGCCCTGTGGCGCTGGTTATGGCCACCTTGGCCGATGCATGGGCGGCCCTGTGCGGACGCCGCTGGGGTAGGCATGCCTGGTTTAAGGGGAAGACCGTCGAGGGGAGCGCATCTTGCCTTCTGGCCGCCTTCGCCTCCGGCCTCGTATATTCGGCCCTTTCGCCCTTTTTTATCCCTTGGTATGTCATATTGGGCGGCGCTGTAATGGTCGCGCTCGGAGAGGCCCTCTTCATCGGGGAGATCGACAATCTCTTTCTGGCTCCAGCGGCGGCCTTTGCGTTGTGGTATTATGGGAAATGGTTAATTTATGGCATATAGACGTTAAAAGGGAGGCGTCTGAAGTGTCCACCATTGGATATCTCCAGGACGGTTTCGAATCTGTGCAGTCGAGGATCCGCACGACCGTAGAAACGCCCTTCTACGGCAACAACGTCGTGCCGGTGGCGACGTTAAAGGAAGCTTATTTTTTGGCCAAGGAAAGCCCTGGGAGCATAGAGCTCACCGGCATGCCTGTGTACGAGCCGGAGAAGCAGGGGTTGCCGGAAGGGGCTAACGTGCTGCTCCTCAATGACGGGGCCGTGGTGGGGCGCTGCGCCGCCGCGCGCAGGATAGTGGGCGAGCCGGGCGTCAACATCGATGAGTACGCTGCCAAACTGCGCGAGGCAGTTTACGGCACCCGCTTTCGCACGCTCTATCGCGCCGAGGCCGTGGTGGGGTTGGACCCGGACTTCATGCTGAAGGCACACCTTTTGGTCCCCGAAGGGCACGAACATATCCTCTACAACTGGCTCCTCAATTTTCAATATATAAATGAGCGCTACAGCGAGATGTATGCCAATTCCAGGCCTTATCCGGAGGGCGACATCTTCGTCTTCTCCGATCCGGATTGGCGTCATCCGGATCACCCCCTTGGCTTGGCCTTCTTCGACCCCCTACACAACTGCGCAGCGCTTTTGGGCTTGAGGTATTTCGGCGAACACAAGAAGGGGACGCTCACGTTGGCGTGGGGAGTTGCCGTCAGGAACGGATTCATCTCCTGCCACGGGGGGTTGAAGCGCTACAACCTGCCCGGGGGCAGGAGCTTCGTCATGGCCGTGTTCGGGCTTTCGGGCTCGGGGAAATCTATACTCACCCATGCCAAGCACGGCGGCAAGTATGATGTGACGATCTTGCACGACGATGCCGTCGTCGTTCACTGCGAAGAAAAATATTCGGTAGCGTTGGAACCCACTTATTTCGACAAAACTCAAGATTATCCTTTGGGCAGCGAAGCTAACAAGTTCATCATTACTTTGCAGAACAATGGCGTGACAAGAGATAAAGAGGGGAGGCTCTATCCTCTCACCGTAGATTTGAGAAACGGCAACGGCAGGGCGATAAAGTCGAGGTTGTGGTCGCCGAACAGGGTCGATCGGATAGACGAGCCTATAAATGCCATCTTTTGGCTGATGAAAGACCCAACGATGCCGCCGGTCGCGAAGATGACGAACTCCTCTCTGGGCTCAGCCATGGGGGCGACGCTCGCTACGAAGAGGACCACCGCCGAGAGGCTCGCCCCGGGAGTCGATCCGAATGCCCTCGTATTCGAGCCCTACGCCAACCCTTTCAGGACCTATCCGTTAGGGGTGGACTACGAGCGGTTCAAGGCCCTCTTGGACGGCGGCGTGGATTGCTACATCCTAAATACCGGCGACTTCATGGGCAAGAAAGTGGAACCCAAGCATACCCTGGGGATCATAGAGGCGATTGTGGAGGGTAAAGCTCGCTTTGTGCCGTGGGGGAGTTTCTCCAAGCTTCAGATCATGGAGATCGAAGGCTTTGCTGCTGATTTCAGCGATCCGAAGTATAAGGAGCAATTCGTGGCGCGCATGAGCGACAGGATTAGGTTCGTAAAGGAGAGGGAGACGGAAAAGGGCGGCTTTGACAAGCTTCCGCCTGAAGCTCTCGACGTTTTGGAAGAGGTTCTTCGTGAGGCAGGTTAGCCCATAAATAGGCATAGGGGGCTTGCAACGCGGAGCCCCCTATGCCCTTCGATCGTCACGATCACAGCATAAGCTTGCCTTCCAGTTCCCCCCGCAATTCGTTATAGCGTTTGAGGGCATATTCCATATGGCTTCGCTCCATCTCTGCCAGCTCTTTGAACATCTTCTTGGCGCCCTCTCCTGTGACTCTGTTTTGGAGCTTTTCGTACAGATCGGCCGCTTTCATCTCGGACAGATAGGCCGCCGCGGCGACGCGGAGGGTGGAGTAGTAGTTTTTGAACTCGTCGGCCTGCACCTGCAGAGCCGGATCCACCACCATGTTGGGATTGCGCTTGAAAGGCTCACCTGTGATCTCCCTGTAATACTTCTCCAAAGATGCCCTGTGGCTGTCTTCCCAATCTGCCAACTCCAAGAGTTCTTTCTTGGTGAGCTGGCTCGTGACGTTGTCGGCCCAAACTTTGTAGAACTCGTTGGCCTGAATCTCCGCGTGGATGGCATACTCGAGTGCTCCTTTGAGGTCGAACTCCTTTTCTGCCATAGGCTCTTCCTCCTTTGATGTTAGATTGAAAATCTTCAAACCGATTTTATCACAGGAATATAATTAAAACAGTGATCGGTAACGAGTGATCCGTGACAAGTGACGCGTTTACAGATCAGTGGGCTGTGCTTTGCGCAACAAGCATCACCCATTACTGATTACTGATTACTGATTACTGATCACTCATCACTCATTGCTCACCGCCTGTTGCATTTGCTGCCTTATCGGGTATAATACTTTCCGTGGGCGACTAGCTCAGCGGGAGAGCGCTTCCCTCACACGGAAGAGGTCGCAGGTTCGAAACCTGCGTCGCCCACCAAGCTTTGAATTAGTCCTCGCCCGGGTGATGTCAAAAGCCGAGCGAGGACTAATTTTTTTTATATGCCTTGATCGCCAAGCGGTGATCGGCTAAACCTACCTTCAGGTTGAACGCAAATTGCTCTAATTCTTCAGGCTTGTTTTTCATCAGGAGAGGGCTTGACTTGTCAAGATATGCAATAAGCCTATATACTTAGAGCAACGTCGGGGAACCTTTAAACCTTTGAGCTCTAACAGTCAAAAGGAGGGCGAAATGCATGGAGGTACTTAAGGTCTCAGCAACTTCACATCCTAAGTCGGTCGCTGGAGCTATTGCCGCTGTCCTTCGTGAAAAGGGGGCCGTTGAGGTCCAGGCGGTTGGGGCGGGAGCAGTGAATCAGGCGGTCAAGGCGATTGCAATCGCAAGGGGCTACGTAGCGCCGAATGGCATAGACCTCGTCTGTGTCCCTGCCTTTGCCAAAATCGAGATCGATGGCGAGGAGCGCACGGCGATTAAGTTTCAGCTTGAATCGCGTTAGTCCCTGACGGTCTGAAAAGTAGGGCGCGGTTTGACGGCCGCGCTTTTTCGATCGCGAGGTTTTGTGTTGCTTGAGGGGGATTCATGGATGGTCGCCATAAAGGCACCGAGAGGCGTTCGTGATATCCTCCCTGACGAGTCGTGGAAATGGGCTTACGTCCTCGAGGTGGCATCTGAAGTGGCAGACCTCTTTGGCTACCGCGAGGTTCATCTTCCTATTTTTGAAGATACTGCCCTATTCGCCAGGGGTATAGGGGATACAACTGACGTCGTCGAGAAAGAGATGTATACGTTCACCGATCGCTCTGGGCGAAGCTTGACGCTTCGCCCAGAGGCAACGGCTTCTATGGTGCGCTGCTACCTCGAGCACGGCATGCAGCGCGAAAAACAGCCGGCCAAGCTTTGGTGCTCAGGCCCGATGTTTAGATACGAGCGGCCCCAAAAGGGGCGATATCGCCAGTTCTGGCAGCTCGATTTCGAGGCGATCGGTGTCCAGGATCCGATGGTGGATGTGGAGATCGTGGCGCTGTCCCTCGAGCTCTTCCGCAGGCTCGGTCTTTCAAATCTCGAGGTGATGGTCAACTCCGTAGGTTGTCCGCGCTGTCGGCCGACCTACAGGGAGGAGCTGAAGGCCTACCTTGCGCCGCACTTGGACGAGCTTTGCGACAGTTGTCGGGCCAGGTTCGATAGGAACCCGCTTCGAATACTCGACTGCAAAGAGGAAGGGTGCATAGAGATCACACAAGGAGCTCCCGATGTAGTGGAGCACCTGTGCGAGGAGTGTCGTTCCCACTTCGACCAGTTCCTCAACGGACTTGAGGCCATAGGGGCTTCGTATAGGTTGAACAAGAGGCTGGTCCGGGGCCTCGACTACTACACGAAGACGGCCTTCGAGGTGACGTCGGGCAAATTGGGAGCTCAGAACGCCGTCTGCGGCGGCGGTCGGTACGATCACCTCGCTGAGGCAATAGGCGGATCTTTTACGCCGGGCGTCGGGTTTGCCGCCGGCATAGAGCGCGTAATCCTCTCGATGGAAGAGGAGGGGGCTTCTTTTGGCGAGAGGCCGTCCATCGACGCCTTCGTCGTAACGGCAGAAGCTTCGGCGCGCCCTAAAGCGGTCTCCTTCCTCCACGAACTTCGCCGCAACGGGTTGCGGTGCGATATGGATTACGCGGGCAAGGGTATGCGGAGCCAGCTCAAGGCTGCCTCTTCGAGCGGCGCGCGTTTTGCCTGTATATTAGGGAGCGAGGAGCTCTCTCGCGGCGCGGTAGCTGTCAAAGATTTAAGCAGTGGAAAGCAGCAAGAATTTCCTTTGGAGAAAGCGGCAGAGAGGATAAAGGCCGTCTTGAAAGAGCAAGCTGGAGGCTAAGGACATGGCATTTCAATATCAATTCGACCGGCAGTGGAAGCGCACGGTTTATTGCGGCAGTATATGCGAGGCTCATTGCGATAAAGAAGTGGTGATAAACGGTTGGGTGCGGAGGAGGAGAGACCTCGGAGGTCTTGTATTCCTCGAGATGTGGGACCATACGGGCCTCGTTCAAGTGATCTTCGATCCAGAAGCCAGCCCGGAGGTTTTCGAGAGGACGAAGGGATTGCGCGCCGAGTACGTGCTCGCCATCAGAGGCAAGGTGCGCAGGCGCCCTCCGGGCACAGAAAACCCCAAGCTCGCCACAGGGATGTGGGAGGTGGAGGCGAGAGACTTTTCGCTCCTCTCTCCCGCCGCGTTGCCTCCTTTCGATATGAACGAAGTCGATAAGGTCGACGAAAACCTGAGGCTTCGCTTCCGTTATTTGGATTTGAGACGGGACAGGATGCAGCGCAATCTGCGGATGAGACACAACGCCTTGCTCTTCACCAGGAACTTCTTTTCCGCACACGGCTTTATAGAGGTGGAGACGCCGTTTTTGACCAAATCGACTCCGGAAGGGGCCAGGGACTATCTCGTGCCCAGCCGCGTCAATAAGGGTCACTTCTACGCCTTGCCGCAGTCGCCTCAGATATTCAAACAGATCCTCATGGTGGCCGGATTCGACCGCTACGTCCAAATAGTCAAATGCTTCCGCGACGAGGATCTCAGGGCAGATAGGCAACCGGAGTTCACACAGCTGGATCTGGAGATGAGCTTCATCACAGAGGATGACGTTTTGGGCCTTATAGAGGAATATTTGGCCGGCCTCTTTTGGGCGATTTTGGGCATTAAGCTCGAGGTGCCTTTCCCGAGGATAACTTACGCCGAGGCGATGAGGCGTTTCGGCAGCGATAAGCCAGATTTGCGCATACCCTTTGAGATCGTCGACTTGGGGGAAATATTCTCGAAGGGCGGCATCGGCGCCTTTAAAGACGTTTTGAGCCGTGGAGGGGTTGTGCGCGGGTTGCTCCTGCCGGGAGGTGCTTCTCTTTCCCGCAGGGAATTGACGGAGTGGGAGACGTGGGCCAAGGGCCTCGGAGCGGGAGGCCTCGCTCACTTCCAATTCAAGGACGGCGCCTTTAAGGGGCCGTTGACTAAACAGATCGACGAGGAAACCCGGGCGGCGCTGATAAGTGATGCGGGTTTGCGCGACGGGGACGCGCTCTTCGTTTTGGCCTCCGATGAAGCTGCAGCGAGCAAGATCTTGGGTGAATTGCGCCTCAAACTCGCTGAGGCTTACGGCCACGTCGACGAATCCAGATGGGCTTTCCTGTGGGTGGTGGATTTTCCCCTCTTCGAATGGAGCGAAGAGGAGGGCCGCTGGACGTCCGTGCACCATCCGTTCACGGCGCCCAAAGCCGAGGACATTCCGCTCTTGGAGTCGAAACCGCAACTCGCCCGATCGCGGGCTTACGATATCGTGCTGAATGGCATAGAGGTAGGGGGCGGCTCTATCCGCATCCACGATCCCGCCACTCAAGAAAAGGTCTTTGCGGCGCTTTCGCTTTCGCCGGAGGAGGCCAAAGAGCGCTTCGGCTTCCTGTTGGATGCGCTCGCCAGCGGTGCACCGCCCCACGGAGGCATAGCGCTGGGATTGGATCGCCTGACCATGCTCCTCTCTAAAAACTCGTCCATCAGAGAGGTTATCGCCTTCCCGAAGACGCAGAAGGCCCAGTGCCTCCTCACGGGAGCGCCTTCGCCTGTGGATCCCGGGCAACTCGATGAGCTCGGGATAAAGGTTGAAGCAGGGCCCGAGGAGGGTGCCGAAAGTGAGGCGGCTTCTTGAGGCGAGATGCGCATCCTGGTGATAAAGACAGGGGAGACTGAACTCCTCGTCGATTCGCCTAAAGAAGCGATCTCCCTGGGCGAGGCTTTTCGCTCAGGCGTTATACTGTCCAGACTTTTGAAGCGTCATCGCATCTTTTGGGTGGGGCCGGAGGCGTTGAAGAGCCTCTGGCCCCACCATCCGCATCTTACGATCCTGAGCGCCGATGCCCTGTGGCCAGACGCTGACGCTGTTATAAACCTCGAGAGGGTTGGGCGATGGGCCGTCAGGGCATCTCGTGTGCCGGCGAAGGGATTTTTCCTCGATAGCGACAGCTGTTGGAAGACTCGCCCGTGCGTCGGCGCGCTCGAAGAGATGCTCAAAGACCCTGCGCTCAGGAGGATGAATCGCAGGCCTCATCCGTTTTGGCTCTTCGCGCTTTGCGGTCTCAAGTGGCGGGGTGAAAGGTATTGGAGTTATCGTCGCCTTGAGCGCACGCGGAAGAAGCCTCTTGTGGGGTTTAACTTCAGAGTGGGCAAGCGGTGGCCGGAAAAGGCATGGCCTCTATCGCGTTGGAAAGAGCTGGAGGAGGAGCTCGAAGTTTTCGGGTTTGAAATCTCCTGGCAACCACAGGGAAGCATCGAAGGGTACAGAGAGTGGATCAGGGAGCTCGATGCCGTAGTGTCTTCAGACAGCTTGGGCCTGCATTTGGCCATAGGCATGGGTGTGCCAGCAGTCGGCCTTTTTGCCCCTACCTTTAAGCAGGAGGTCCCAAAATATGGTCTTGGTATATGGCTCGACGACCCGAGAGGGATGTGCCACGAGCCGGCTCGCGTTTGTCGAGCCTTGCGCAGCCTTATCAAGAAGCGCTATTATTTAAACGGAGATGCCTCATGAAGCGATATGTTTTTCAAAAAGGAAGGAGGTTGTGAGCATGGTTAGTGTTACCTATTTGGGCCATTCGGCATTTCATATGAAAGCCGAAGGTATCAATGCCCTGATCGACCCGTTCCTTTCGGGCAATCCCAAGGCCTCGGCCGGCAAGGGGGAATTCGCTGCCGTGAACTACATCTTCGTGACCCACGGCCACGGCGATCACCTGGGCGATACCATAGACATAGCGAAGAAATGCGACGCCACGGTGGTGACGAACTTCGAGCTCTGCCATTACCTGGTTGGCAAGGGGGTTAAATGTAACCCTATGCACGTGGGAGGGAGAGCGCGCTTCCCCTTCGGCAGGGTCAAACTCACGCCGGCGTGGCATGGTTCTGGCATAGAAGAGGGCGAAAAGATGCTCTACGGCGGGACGCCCTGTGGCTTTTTGATCGAGGTGGAGGGGAAGAAGCTCTACCATGCTGGCGATACGGGGCTGACAGTGGAGATGCAGCTTTTGGCCGATGAGGGTATCGATGTGGCGCTCCTGCCCATAGGGGGAAACTTCGTCATGGACGTGGAGGATGCTGCCAAGGCCGTCAAGATGATAAAGCCAAAGACAGCAATCCCGATACACTATGGGACCTTTCCCGCGATAGATGCGGATCCTGAAGAGTTCAAGCGCCTCGTGTCCGGAGTGTGTAAGGTCGTTATACTTCAGCCGGGTGAAAGATTGGAGTTTTAGGAGCGCAAAAAAGCGGCATCGACCTCGGGCAGCGATGGGTTTATAGCGACCCCGGAGCCGATCTCAAAACCCGCGGGGGTGGTGAGGCGCGGCATTATCGTGAGGTGCCAGTGAAGATGAGGCTCGCCCCCGCGGTATTGCGGAGAGCTGTTGATGACGAAGTTGTAATCCGGGTCGCCGAGCTTTTCTCTAAGCGAACGGAGGGCATTCTGAAGCGCCGCCGAAAGGCTCTCCTCTTCTTCCTCCGATATATCCCCGAAGTCTGCCTGGTGCGCCTTGGGCATTATCCACGTTTCGAACGGCACTTCTGCCGAGAAGGGCACAAAAGTGAGAAAGTGGTCATTCTCGGCTACGAGGCGACGCCCGTCGCTTGTTTCTTGCTTTGCGATGTCGCAATACAAGCACCTGCCCCATGTGTCGTAATATCGTTGGGCGATGACCTCCCGCAGGCGGACGTGTTGCGGGACGAAGCTGGTCACGATTATCTGCGAATGTGGATGGATCAGCGAGGTGCCGGCGGTGGGACCGTGGTTCCGAAAGAGGATGATCATCATATTTTTATGAAAGCTCCTGAGGTGCCTGTAGCGGCTGGAATAGGTTTTTACCACTGCGAGCGCTTCTTGCGGTGACATGGCAGCTATATCTATATCGTGACGAGGGCTTTCTATTATCACCTCATGCTCCCCGTGTCCTTCCATGTAAAGGTATATCCCGTCGCTTTTCCTCTCGGGGTTTCCGTCGACGGTGAGGGCCGGGAATTTGTTGGGCACCACCCTGGTTTTCCAGCCCGGAGGATCGTCGGAGGGCATTTGATAAAGGATGCCGAGCAGGGCTTTTTCGTTGCCAGGACAAAAAGGGCAATTTTGATCGTGCGAGGGAAGGGCGCGCCTCTCTCTGTCTTCCTTTGCAAAATCACGAGGGCGATGTCCTCGAGATGGGGCGTATATGACCCACCTTCCGGTAGTTATATTACGTCGCAAGGTACTTTTATCCGACACAGATTACACCCCTTTGATCGATATCAATATTTGAGGCCGAAGACCGGGTGGAATATGCGCCGGTCGTGCAGATATTGGGCTTGTTCCTCCAGCGCCTTGCGCGCGCTATCGCCCAAATTGGTGGCCAGCACCGATGTCAAGACGTGCACCAAAAAGAGCGGGCTCAATATACTGCTCCCGAAGGTGGGGCTCGCCGCGGTCACGAAAAACGAGAGTGAAGCATGACGGCAGACCGGCGCCGCTGGGCTGTCCGTGATGGTTACCACGACGGCGCCTTGAACGGCAGACCGTTCCGTCACTTCCGTTACCTCTGCCACATAGCTGGGCAGCTCGCAGACGATCAACATGTCATCTTTTCTTATAGCGCGGGTTTGTTCCGTGAGGCTCAAAGAGCCGCGCTTCATGAGAGTGCCGTTCAGCCCCATCACCCGTAACCGCATGTGGAGCGACTCGGCTACGAGGGAAGATATGCCCCAGCCGAGGCAGTATATCGTAGTCGCTTTGGGGACGAGTTCTATGAATCGGGAGATTTTTTCTTCAGTGAGGAGTCGCCACGTGTCGTCCAGGTTGGCGTGCTCTATTTGCAGGATCTTTTCGGGGAGGGTCTCTTTGCTTTCGATCACCTTGGCCAGCATTGCAGCGGGGTTTACCTGTTCCAGTATTGCCTCCTGCAGTGCCAGCTTGAGCTCCGTATATCCCTTGAAGCCGAGCATCCTGGCTACGCGCACCAGCTGCGCCTTCGAGACCTGGAGCTCCTGAGCGACCTCGGCTATCGACTGGAAGGCCGCCTCCCTCATATGAGAGAGCAGGTACTCCACTACGCGCCGCGCCTTGTTGGGCATCGTTTCCATCTTTTCCTGAAACAAGGTCTGGAGCTGAGAGCTGTCCATGGTCACCTCCGCCTATTTTGTAAACCGTTGCCTTACGGCAAGTTTACATATAGCACTATAACCTGTCAACTATTTCGAGGAATCTATCGGAAATTTACCGCTCTTTCTACGGTCTTCACATAGGCAATTGGTATTAGCATCGCCTGCGGCCATGTATGTGGCTTATTTTGCAAGCCTTACACCCAACTCGAAGGCCCTCTCGCAGTCTTTTGGGAATACTTCCTCGTGGCGCTTCCTTTTTGCTTTTTCGTCAAATTTTCTTGCGGCATATTTGGAATAGTCGTCAAATTGCAGTGTATCATAACACATTAGCGATTCGCACGGGCCGAAAAATCTCTCAAGGAGAGCCTCGTTATTTTTAAACATCCTCTCATAGCCCATCTCTTTTGCGAGCTCTTCCGTCAGGTTCATAGTGTAAATCCAGGCAGTGCGAACTTTTTTAGGCAGCGCGCTTAATATATCTGGTTCATATATCGGTTTAGAAAAAAAGAGCCGTTCCAGGAAAGACCTCATCTCTCCCGTAACATCGCCAAAATAGACAGGAGATCCCAAGATAAGAGCATTCGCCTCATTTATTTCGTTTAAAACAGGAGCAAGGTCGTCTTTTACAGCGCACCTTCCAAAACTTTCGCCCCCTTTTAGTTTGCATGCAAAACAGCTTATGCAGCCTTTGTAGTTGAGGTCGTAAAGGTGGACCATTTTCGTTTCAGCACCCGATGAGGCGGCTCCTTTAAGGGCATGTTCAAGCAAGGTAGCAGTGTTCCACTTTTTCCTCGGACTTCCGTTAATCGCGATGACTTTCACTTATACGGCACCTCCTTGTTTGATTACCCAAAGAATATAAAACCTTCCCATTTTTGGCGCAAGAGCAATCATGGGCGACATCGATTGCAATGTCGTCAAGGAGGTAGAGAGATAAAAAGCACTTGTCAGACAACAAGCATCTAATTATAGACATCCAAGAAATTTTAACTGATAATTTCTGTAGGTGGTGGCATATATAACCACCACCTACACTTTTATAACAGTGTTATGGTAAAATAGCTATAGCTCTGCCGTTAGCTCCCTTTCCTCCTTCCTCTTTCAATGGTCCAAAGATGAAGAAGGCACCCTTAGGCGGTAGGTCACCGAGATTCGTCAAAAACTCTACATAGTTTATCCCTCTGCTTAGCCCGGCCCAGTGTGTTTGTATCGCTTCTTTGCTGGTTACAGCGCCCATACTTGGAGCATCTATGCCAACGCACTTAACGCCTTTCTCGGCTAAGTAGATCATCGCTTCAGCGGTAGGAGCAGGCCATCCCTCCGACTTCCCGTTCAAAGGATCGGCTGCGCATTTGTCACCATAGGGGAAGGGTAGATAATATCGATCATCATGCCCGGTCTTAAAGAGCACGACCTCTCCCTTTTCTATTGGGCCATATAACTCCTCGTGTCTTTTGATTTGATCTACCGTTATTGCGGGGCTCTTGGGCCACTCTGAGGGTTTTGTCGTCCCTATCAAGTCGGTGACATCTATAATCCTGGCTGGTCCCATCATTTCCTCTACGGGCACATCTGCTGCATAAACCGAGCTCGTAGGACGAGGCCCATACTTGGCGTTGTAATCAGCCAACACGCCTTTCACAAAATCATTATAAGCGTTGTCATCAAAGCCTGGGTCAGGCAGAAAATGTGTAGGTGAATCGAAGTGCGTACCAGTGTGAGCGTCAAATATGTGTGCTCTGGTCAAATATGGACCACGGAAGCCTGTCCAATCATTGAACGGCGCCACCATATAAATGTATGAGTAATCGCCGACTCCTGCACCTGGCCACCAGCAAGGGAGGTCTGGGGCAAGCGTGACCGAAAGATCCGCTATCTTGGCTTTTTTGGCAGAGTCATTGAGCGATGCTGATAGCTCCTTGTCCACGATAGCTACAGCTCTGCCCGGACCACCGCTTGAGCCCTCCGTTTTTACTGGAAGAAAGGCAAAGAAGGAACCATTGGGGACACTTCCCACTCCGCTCAATAGTTCGGTAAATATCATGCCTCCTCCAAGGCCTTCCCAATGGACAGCCGCTGCCCGCGAGTCGCTGTGGCCCATGGATGCACCGTCCGTTGCCACGTGCTTTACGCCCTTTGAAAGAAGGTATTTAATGCATTCAATGGAGGGGGAGGGCCACCCAGGAGCTTTGCCCGCTAAGGGGTCAGCGACCAACCTTCTGCCCTCAGGCAGCGGTTTGTAATACTTATCGCTATACCCAGAATAAAATATCACTACGTCGCCTTCACCGAGAGGGCGATGCTCTTTCTCCCACTTTTCCACCATGTCTGGGGTGATTTCAGGACTATACCCGGGAGAAGCATTGTCCAATATGCTGGTTACATCTATTACACATGCCTCACCGACAAACTGCCAAATCGGAATCTTTTCACCTGTGACTACGCCATACGCTGTAGCATGGGGCAATCCACTGGCTGGTGGCGGTACAAAATGAGGCGCCGCGTCAAAGTGCGTGCCCGTATGTTCGTCTATTATCGTCACATGTGTCCTGAAAGCTCCTGGACCGATTACTCGATAATCGTATCGTACATACTCAGCATGACCAGGCCACCAGCATGGATGTTGTTGCGAGAGTAGCACACTCAAGTCTAAAGCGTCACCTTTATTAACAGCCTTATATTCTGCATCTGCAAGCGTAGCTATACCCACAATTAAGCTCATAATAGCTACCAGGACCACTATATATCTGCGCCTTTTGGACATTACCCTACACCCCCTTTTGAGGTTTTCCATAAAATTAGCACACAAACAACTCATAGTAGTTGAAGCATAAAGTTACGTAAACAACATGCTTCAGTGCTGACACAAAGACATTCTATGTATTGTCGTTTTTCTGAGGATTAATGAACTTATCGGTTGAGCTCTGCTGAAAGGGAAGATAGAACTTAAAAAATTAGGCTGCCTAAAAAGCTTTTTCGCAAAAAATTGCTTGCTGGTCATCAACCACCTCCGTGACCTCGGCTATTGCCTTCGTGAAGGATATCCCCCCTTTTTTAAGCGACTTTTATCCAGTTTCTGAGAGTGGCTGCGCAAGAGCCTTTGTTAAAGTTAACCCTTTCAAGATGCCTTGGCCAAAACCGTAATGAAACGAGGTTATAAATCTTCTACTTGCAGTCATACCCTGAAGACTGTTATCAAAGCTATTATTTTCTTAGGACGTTGCGTAACGATAAAGCCGTGGTTGTATTTTAGCTCTTCATCTAAACTGCAAGGAATTGAGGCACATGTGGCTCAGAGTGTCAAGTCAAGTTTATGTGGCAATTCAGGCTTTTGCCGGCGTTTTGGACGGGAAATTGGCTATTATCTTTCGTTTGCTTGAGATTGCTCGAGTTCCCTCCCTTTCTCTACGAATCAATTCCGGTAGCGTGCATGCGAATCTACATAATAAATAAAATCGAGCCGTGTGTTCATCAAAAGTTTGACTGGCGAAGACTCAGCCTCGCGCTCAAAGTACGCGTTGAACGCGAGGCTGAGCTACCTATTTAAAGTCTCGGCAGACCCAGTGTATTGAGGGCATCATTATGCGCACTCTCAGTATGCGAGGCCTGCCATAGCGGCGTTCGCCATAAAACCTCTGTAAGCTTCGAGTCTCCCACGCTGTGCGGCGTCGGTTCGAATCGACCAGGTTCGCCGGGCTTTATTCGACAAACAACGCCTTTAGTTCTTTAACTGTCGCCTTGACCGAGGCTTCACCTTTAAATATTAACGAAAGACCGACGAAGAGTGCCGTTGACCCGAGTAATCCCCATAACCCCGATAGTATTCCGAGCGGGTTTGGCAGTATAAAAGTGGTAAATAGCACGATAAGCTCGCCCACTATCACAGCGATTAAGGCGGCTTTGGCGTTGGACTTCTCCCAAAATAGCGGCAAGAAAATCACCGGGGCCATTGCGGCGGTCCCGCTATTGGTCATCTGCAGTATGTTCAAGAATAAGCCTGGCTTTTGAAAGGCTATCCAGGCGCAAATGACGCCAAATATCAATACAAAGGCGCGATCTACGTGGTATAGATGCCGCTCGTCTGCGTCGCGTTTGAAATAAGGCTTGTAAACGTCAACAGTGAAAACGCTGCTGGCTGCGTGAAGTTGTGAATCTGCCGTAGATAAGGCTGCTGCCATTGCACCGGCTATAGCGAAAGCCGCCAATGCGAAAGGTGTATATCGCAGCAGCAGCTCGGGGAAAAGCATATCCGGATTTGTAGTGCTTGGATAAACTAATTTAGCGACTATCCCCACCGCAGGCACAAAAATATAGAGGAACGTAAGATAGAGAGAGGAAAAGACCGCTGACCACTTGAGCACATGTAAGGATTTTCCGGCGAAATAGCGAATGAATATGTGTGGCATCGCTATCATTCCTATCGTGATGGTAGCCCACTGGGACACCCAAAAGCGGTAAGTGTATGCCCCCTTTAAACCAGGGAGCGAGAATGCGTCTGGCGCAATTTTTACTCCTTCTGCGAACGTGTTGAGTATGCTGCCGAAGGCAGAAGAAACCACCATATACCCGCCTAACCACATTGCAACGAGCATGAAAATGCCTTGGACAGTGTCGGTCCAGGCTACGCCGCGCATGCCCCCGAGCCAAGTGATAAAGACCATTAAAAAGATAAATATTATGAGCCCTTGGGTAAAGCCTATGCGCCCATCGCTTACAATTTGAAACAGATAAGATATTCCTAAAGCCTGCATGGCAGTGTAGGGAATGACGAATACTATAGAAATTACGGCGACCAAAAGACCCAATATCTTAGCGCTTGCGCCTCCGCTTTCGTATACTCCGGCGGTGAACTGCCCGATAGAAAGATACCCGCGCTTTCTGCCCAGCGCCCAAACCCTTTTGCCAAGTATCCAAAGAAAAATGCCGGGCATTACCGTCCAGTGTATGTTGTTCCACCAGCCGATTCCATGGGTATATATAGCCCCGGTTGTACCCATAAAGGCGTAAGAACTGTGATAGGTAGCGCTGTATGTCAAAAACAGTGTCAAAAGCCCGAGAGCGCCGCCCGTTGTTGCGTAGTCAGTCACAGAGAGGCGCCTGTATTTTGTGCTTAGCCAAGTAACCGCTATCATTACAACGACCCAAAGAAAAAGTATTGCCGTGCCAATTATCCACCTTTCCATATCGATCACCTTCTTTGCGGTTTATAGCTGCAATGGCTTCTCTTTTGATACTGCGTAAACAAATACGACGATCACGGCTGTCCATACGGCAGTGAGATATACCCATAAAGTTGGCCACCCGAAGATCAAGGGCTTAGCTTTGCAAATGGCGTTGACCCAAATTAATATCGGCGGGTTAGAAAGCAATATAGCTGCTATCATGGCCAATATTAAAAACTTTTCTCCCTTGCTCATTCGATTACCCCCTTAAAATTCTTTTAATACCATTACCAATCTATTTACTAAATGTTCATGATAGAGTTTCCCTTTTTCTGCGGAAGCCTGAGAAGGTCTTCCAGAGATGGCATCACCAGTAGCTTCGACCAACCTTTTTTGATCTTCTAAGGTGCTTGGAACATAGCACAACGTGTCGCGCGCATCGGCAGGGTCTATGTAATATAGATTTTTTTCCGGCGGGACGTGGTCGTGAGCAATTTTGTCTTTTTTTATAAGTTCAGGTTTTTTGTAAAGCATGTGCGATATCTCGATTTCTTCGGCGTGGCCGACTTTGCCGAAGCCGAGATTTTTCGCAACTTCCTTGCTCATGTAGGCGGGATCGAAAATTGCCACTTTCACCTTGAGCTCTTCTTGCGCTTGAGAGGCTGCTATCTGCATCCAAGGAATGTTTACTATCCTATGCCCGTTTATCACGACGAATTTACGAAAGCCATGAGCGTGCAATGACCGAATCACATCGAACAAGAGCTCCGATAATACCGCCGGCCTAATCGTAATGGTGCCAGGCAAAACCATGTGGTGCGGACTCCATCCGAACCACAGCGGAGGAGTTACCAAAACGCCGGTCTTGCTTGCCGCGTCCTCAGCTAAGGATAAAGCGACGATGGTATCGGTCCCTAAGGGCGCAAATGCGCCATGTTGTTCGGTGCTACCGACGGGAATCATGATTCGTTCGTCGTGCGAGAGATATTCCTTAACGTCTTCCCACGTCATTTCTTGCAGTTTCGTCGTCATTCCTCTTCCTCCTTGAAGGGTATTGTATTGTTAAAGTGTATGTGGCGATCGCGCTCCCCTCCAGCTACTTGCCGCATCCTGTCTCACGTTTACCTGGAGGGAAAGCGAGCAAAACAGCTTCTCTGCTTAAGGAAAGATACCGCAAAAGGCGAGAAAGAGCAAACGATAAAGTAGCGGTGTCAAGGTGACACAAGAACATATACATTGCAATGGCGATAAGTGTAACCATAAGGATTATGAGTCAATCGAGGACGGGGCGACTTCAGAAGCCAGGAGCGCTTTCTCTTTCGTGGATGAGCGTCCAGGCTACCTCACCATACTGAGGCTGGGGAAGGTAACGCCCATGTATGACTGTCTTAAAGGCATTTGTTATGGCGGCTTTCATGCATGAATGAGCTCAAAGTGGCTTAAAAAGGCATCACGACCAAGTGTTTTGAGGTGGCCCCTGAAAATCCTACAAAAAGTTTACACGATAAAGCCGGGGAATAACTGAAAAATTTAGAGACCTCTCGGAAGGCTTTTCACGTGCTCTTTTGTAGCGGAAACCCGTTTTAAAGTTTTGGGCCCTAACTCTGTGAGCAAAATGGCAATAAAGATTAAAACGCTACCCAAAATCATTTGAGGCGTAAAGCGCTCATTCAGTAATATTATGCCGGATAAGGCCCCAAATACGGATTCAAGGCTCAGCAAGATGGAAGCATGGGTGGAAGGGGTAAATTTTTGGGCCATGTTTTGTGCGGAATAAGCAAATACAGTGCAAAAAAGAGTTACATAAGCTATGCTCAACCAAGTTCTCGGTGGTATAAACGAGGGCCAATTTTCAAAGGAAAGTGCGCATATGAGACTCAAAGCAGCCGCAACGCCTACTTTGAGAGTAGCGAAAACCAATGGGTCCATCCGTTGCACGAAATATTCGACGAGAATAATGTCGCAGGCAAAGAAAAAGGCGCAAAGCAAGGTAAGCAAATCACCTTTATTTGCGGTTGCGAAAGGGTTTTTGCTCCATTCCAAGGTAAGTAGGGCCAGGCCGATAAAGCACAAAAAAGAAGCTACAAAAGACAAATAACCGGGGAAGGCTTTTTTAACAGCCCAGGCAAGAAATGGAACGATTACCACGTACGTTCCTGTTATAAAAGCCTGTTTGCTCGCCGTTGTGTAGTTTAATCCTACAGTCTGAAAGGCGAATCCTAAAAATAAGAATATTCCTGCGAGCATTCCTGCTTTTACGTCAAGCGCTGTAAGTTTTTTGAGACGATTCTTGAAGATAACGAGCATTAGTAGAAATGATCCAGAAAAACGTATGGTTAATAACCAGTATGGAGAGAAAGTACCTAAGGCGTCTTTCATAGCGACAAATCCTATGCCCCACATAAAAGCAACTAAGGCTAAAGTGATATCTGCAATAATTATTTTTCGACGACTGATCTCTGGCATGAAATTCACCTCAATTTTGTTTTGCGCACTATAAGGACGAATACAATTAACATTATAACATCTTAGCAAGATTATTCATCGTGCTGGAGTTTATATTAAGCTTTTACTGCCACCACAATATGAGGCTTCTTGCCGTATCCGTATCCATGCCCGCCACCTGGGCGAGGCGGCGCAGCCCAAACCCCCCATGTCCCAACAGCAGAGAAGTTGAGGCGGAAGAGAGCACCCAGGGGCCACTGGAGGAGAGCCGCGTTAGTTCGAGCGCTAACGCCTCGGCTCTCGCCAGTTCGCCGAGCGCCGGGTGGTACGGTCCTCCTACGACCAATTTAGCCAAGGAAGTTGTCTCCAAAAGTCCAACGCGGAGAATCGTAAAGCCCAGGCTGCGGGCGCGCTGAAGCAATTTGCCCGACCTGCGCACGCACTCTTCCAAAGAAAGCGGGACGTAGACTTTCGAGCGGACCATCTCCGCAAGCGGTGTCCCATCTATGACCAGGCACGGATATATCCTGAGCTCCATATCCCTAGGTCCTTTAACTTGAGCGAGCCTGTCTATGTCTTCCATGCTGCTTTCTTCGCTTTGCCCCGGGAGGCCTATCATGAGTTGAACTCCGACAGGGTAGGAGAAATCCAATATTTCTTTTATGGCTTCGATCGCCTCTTGCCCGCTATATCCCCTTCGACAGGTCGAAAGTACAGCGTCGTCAAGGCTCGAAATCCCCACCTCGATACTCGCGAGAGAAAGCCCCGCGAACTCCCTCAAGATTGCCCCGTTTACGCAGAGCGGATGGGTTGAAAAGCGCAGCCTGCTTCCTTGAGGCGCTTTCAAAAAAGCCCCTATATAAGCCTCGCGTCTCTCCTTCGGCAGACACGTAAAGCTTCCCCCGAAGAAGCACACCTCGAGCGGTTCCTTCTCCATCGCCAGCCGTTTAGCGACGTCGTCTGGCGAAGGCACAGTGCTTTTGCCCGTTATGGAGGTTTGGTCACAGTAGATGCAACGGTGAGGGCACGAGGCCATGGGCAAAAAGAAAGGGAGAGGCGTCACTGATGCGCGGCCTCCTCGAATTCTTGCCACATCGCTGCCCAGGCGAACATGTCTGCCTCATATTCGAAACTGGAGAGCGGAGTAGCTGTCCTCGACCAAAATCTCTCACCTTTAGGGTGGTGAATGAGGTGGTATATCTCGTGAAAGAGGGCAAATCGCCTCCAACGCAGGGAGAGGAGGGTGTTTATGATGATTCGCGCCTTGTCGCCTCTCTTCAGATTGAAGCCCCACAGGTCAGGCGTTAGGGGCTTATATAGGAGCTCTATCGAGCAGGAACAGATAGATTCTGCTTTAATTAGGATGTCGAAATCGCTCAAGTTCTGCCATTGGCGAGCTTCGTTCCAGGCCCAGGACGGAATGAATTCGGGAGGGGATGGAATCTCAATCCTCGCGCTCATCGTTTCCGGCCTCCCAATCTTCTGTGGCAGCCTCGATTAAGCGTTGGACCAGCTGTATCTCTCTGGGAGAGAGACGCCTGCTCCGATACCACACCTCGATGTCTTCGCGCTCCAACAGCTCTTCCAGATCCATGCGGTTGGATCCCTTCGCAGGTTGAGATTGAATGAGTTCCGATACATCGACGCCTAAGGCCTCAGCCAGGCGTTCGAGCAACTTCATGGACGGGAGGCGGCGATTGGCCTCCAGCGTTTGGATATATACGCGGCTGACCCCTACTTTATCGGCGAGTTCTTGCTGCGTCAAGCCGATTGCCTTTCTTAGCGTTTTCAATCTAAGGCCGAGCTTCACGCCTGACCTCTCCTTTTAGGGAATTTATCGATACAAATAATACGCATCTGTCTTGTTTTGTCAACAATTAGTTCTCGCGCGCTTGACAGGGAGCGACGAAAGGCTGCATACTATACATGAGGCTAAAAATTATAGGTGGTGCTAAAGATGTTTGCACTTACAGTGCGGAGAGAGGATTACCTCAAAGCCATATATAAGCTCCAAAGAGAACAGAGAGTCGTGCGCGTAAAAGACCTGGCGCACGCCATGGGCGTCAGTGCCCCCACCGTCGTCGGAATACTCAACGGGCTCAAGGAGCAGGGCTTGGTATCTCAGGAACCATACGGTTACCTTGAGCTTTCAAAAGAGGGAGCCGAAGAGGCGCAGAGGCTTCTGGAAAGAGAAAGGTTGGTTCGCGACTTCTTCAGAGATATCTTGGGGCTTCCCGAGGACGAGGCCGAGCTCAATGCCTGTGCTGTGGAGCATTATATAACGCCCGCTTGTCTGGATCGTTTTGTGGCTTTTGTCAGGTTTTTGAAAGCCTGTCACCACGGCAGACCACGCTGGCTCGAGCACTATGACAGCTTCGCGCAAGATGGCGAACTTCCTGCCGAAAAAGAGGAGAAATGCGACAGTTGTGATCTCTGCAGTCCACTTTAATTATACGGACAAGGCTTAGACATAACATGAGTAAAAAGACTGCAAAATGGGTATTGGTGCTCATATGCCAGGTGATCATACTCGGCTTATGGGCTTTGCCTGCGACTTCGTCGGAAGTGGAAGGGCTATTTTGGGAGAGGAAATGGGCCGCCTTGGACGCCGTCTTTGAGGCAAGGGGAACGCATGGCCTCTCTCCCAAAGAGGCAGCTTTGATCGCCAACGCCTGGTGGATACAAGGAAAATTTGAAGCCGCGCTCGAACTCTTGGGGAAAAATAGACCCCTTTTCCCCGAGAGTATTGGCCCTTACGCCGATTTCTTCATCGTGCTCGGGAGAGAAAGGATGGGGCGCAAAGATCAGGCGAGGGCGCTGGCTTATTATTTGTGGGAAAAAGGTCCGAAGGAGTTGCGCTTTTACGTAGCCTACGCCTTAGCCCGCATGGCCATATCCGAAGAGGAAAAAGCGGAATGGCTCCTCGCGATGAGACAAGAAGCCTCTGACGATGGACAGAGAAAGCAGGCGCTCGAGGGGTTGCTTTCTCTTGCTAACCCATCTTATGTATATGCCCTCGAGATGCTCGAGATTGCCCCTCTTCACGGCAAGGCGCTCTCCATCCTCAAGAGTTTGCCAAAGCCCTATGATCCTACCGTGTCTTTTGCCCTCGGATACGCCGCTTATCTTCAGGGCCGCAGGAGCGAGGCTATATCGCTACTTGAGGCCGGAGAATCCGCACCCGGCAAGGAGAGAAAAGCCCGTTATTACAGGGCTTATGCCCTTTATCACCTTGGTGAAGTGAGCGGCGCGGTGAAGCTGTGGGAAAGTTTAGCCTCGACGGCGGGCGGATACAAACTTTCCTCTGTAAACCGTATAGGTATAGCTGCACTTGGAGGTAACGCTGAGGCGAGTACGGCGCTTCATCGCTTGGCCGATATGGACGAAGAAGCGGGTGCGGCGGCCATCTCGTTTTTAGCCTCCCTCCACTTGAAACTGGGCGAAACGGATAAAGTAGAAGGTTTTTTGGATCGATTGTCGGCCAGAAGCGATGGAAAGAAATACGCTGCTGAAATCCTGTGGCAGCTCGGATGGACAAAATGGAAAGAGAAGGATTACAAAGCTGCCAAGGCCTATTTCGAACGGGGCATTGCCATTGGCGGTAACAACACCAGGCAGGCTGCCTTTCTATATTGGCTTTCGCGCTCCGAAGAGCGCCTGGGCAACGATCAAAGGGCCGTGTCTTTACGACAAGAGTTGGTGAAAAATCACCCTTTTAGTTTCTATGCGCTCATTCCTCTGGAGCATCGGGATCTGGCCTTTTCCGACGGATTGCCCGATGAACTCAAGGGTGAGCCGGACGAACTGGAAAGTTGGGGTTTCGTTCATTGGGCACAGAGAAGGCTTGTGTCGCGCGGAGATCTTCCTTCAACTCTGAGAGCTGCGCAGCTTTCCGCATGGCTCGGCAGACAGGAAGAGGCCTACAGGTTCGCTACTCCGCTTTCTTCCTTCCTCGACGGCGCTTCCGCTCTCTCCAAACCTCTCATGGAACTCCTCTACCCGCGCCCTTTCGCGGATATCGTCCTCGCGGAGGCGAAGCGCTTCGGCGTGGATCCGCTGCTCGTGTGGGCTATCATGCGCCAGGAAAGCGCCTTCGACCCGAGTGCCACCAGCTGGGTTGGGGCACAGGGCCTAATGCAACTCATGCCGCCTACGGCTGAAGACGAGGCGAGCCGTTTAAAGATATCGGCTACCGATTTTTACGACCCAAAGATTAATATACTTCTTGGGACCGCGCACCTATCGAGGCTCATCGAGCGCTTTGGGGTGACAGAATATGCAGTGGCAGCATATAATGCCGGGATGGGTTCGGTTAGTCGCTGGCTGAAAGAGCGTTCTCCGGTCGACGAGTGGATCGAAGATATCCCTTATGGGGAGACCAATGACTATGTGAAAAAGGTCATGGCCAATTATGCCATTTATAAGTCTTTGTATGGCGGTTAAGGAGGATGACGAGATGGCCGAAGGAGGCGCATCCGCAAACGACTTAGAGGCAGTGGAGCGCGTGCGGCTCTATCTTGAGGAGCATGGCTACGGCGGGAAGATCACGGTCACCGATAAGACTATTTTTACTGTTAAAGATGCAGCAGACGCCATCGGCGTAGAAGAGGGGAGCATCTTAAAGAGCCTGTTGCTTTTGGTCGACGGCTCTCCAATGCTCGCCTTGCTTTCCGGCTCGAGTCGTTTGAGCTCTCAGAAGGTGAAGAAGTTGTTGGGCGTCAGGCGCGTCCGCATGGCTCCGCCGGACTTCGTCTATAACTATGCCGGTTATAAAATCGGCGGCGTGCCGCCCGTGTGTTACCCGGATAAGTTGGAGGCCTTGCTCGATGAAAATGTACTGAAGTATGACGTAGTTTGGGCCGCTGCGGGAAGCGATCACGCCTTCTTCCCCGTTTCACCGGAAGAACTGGCGAGGCTCACTGGAGGGCGATGGGCCAATATCTGCAAAGACGATGTGGAATTGGAGGAGGACAAATGACGATACTTTCTGCCGGGCTTGTCATCGGCGTTGGATTTTGCTCTGGATTTTTAAATGTGTTGGCTGGGGGCGGAAGCTTGCTTTCCATACCTCTCTTGGTGTTTATGGGTTTAGACGTATCCGTAGCAAACGCTACCAATCGCGTAGGTGTCCTCTTTCAAAATGTGGTAGCGGCGCATCAATTTCATAAAAAGTCGCTGGTGACAGTTGAAGATAGCGCCTTTTTTGGCTTGCCGGCTATGGCCGGTGCTTTGGTTGGCACGTTCGGCGCCGTAAATCTCGATGAGCGATACCTGAGCGTCGCAGTGGCCATTTTAATAACTGCAATGGCCGTTCTTTTATTGGTAAAACCTGATATGTGGGAGCGAGAACGAGAAGTGCCCGTCTCTAAATGGATCATCGCAGTTTTCATGTTCATCATAGGTATATACGGAGGGTTTGTGCAGGCAGGGGTCGGCTTTTTCTTGTTGTGGGCGATAGTGGGAGCTGCCGGCAAGGATTTGCTTCACGCTAACGCGCTAAAAGTAGTGATTGTGGCCCTATTCACTACCTTGAGCCTCGCTATTTTTCTATATCATGGCTTAGTGGACTTTTACCTCGGCACACTCTTGGCTATCGGAAACTTCGTCGGTGGCGCAATGGGTGCCCGTTTTGCCATTTTGAAGGGAAACCGGTGGCTCCGTTGGATATTGTCCATTGTCGTAACGGCAAGTGCCGTTCAAATGCTGGTAAATGTGCTAAGATAAGTACGGTAATATAATGCTTTCGATTGCACAGTTTTTGGTTCTGTCAATTGAGACGATCACGGGAGGTGAAAAAGAATGGGGAAGCATTGGCTCTTTGAACCCGGTCGCAAACTTACAGAGGAGGGGAGAGGCATGCTTATGAAGCTGGACAGGCTTCAGCAGGACATCTCTACGATGATAGATGAATTTACGAGACACATGACTGTTCGCTCTCCCGAGGGGGCTCCCGCAGTGAATGTCGACCTGTATCGTGACGATGGTTATTTAGTGGCGGAGATGGAATTGCCAGGGATTGATCCGCAAAACGTGGAGTTGAAGGTTTACGAAGACCGCATGACGATCAAAGCCGAGCGCATCCAGGAGAAAAAGGTCGAGTCCAAGGACTATTACTGCTCGGAGCGCTACTTCGGAAAGATCGCACGCGTCATTTCGCTCCCAGTTTTGGTTGACCCTGATAGCGCCAAGGCTACCTTCAAAAATGGTGTCTTGACAGTTAGAATGCCCGAGAAGACAGAGGTTGAAGAGGGAGGCAAAAAGGTCAAGATAGAGTAGCAAAGCGTAAGGCGTGAGATGTGAGACGTAATATGTGAAATGCAAGACTTAAAAAAACGCAAGATGTAAGTGGGGTGGGAATTATTCCCACCCCACTTAGCTTGAGTTGCTAATCGCTTACCGCTCTTTTTTGTAAACCTTAATTAAGGTCGCGGCCAGACTGCTCTGAACGTCTCTTTGAAGTTGTCGTAAGACTCAAGCACCTTGGCGAGGAAGGGATCCTTCTTGGACTCCTCGGCGTAGTAAGCATCGGCTTCCTTCAAAAATGCTTCTTCAATGGCTTTGGGGAGTGGGAGGATTTCCACGCCGGCGTTACGGAAGTTATCCAGCGCCTTCAGGTCTGCCTGAATGGCCTTGGCGTAATATGTGAATGCCTCTTCTCTCCACGCCGCTTCGATAACGTTCTTTAAGTCGTCAGGAAGCTCCTCCCATTTCTTTTTGTTGAAGAAGAAGGGGTTCCACTCGTAAGGGTGGCGCACAGGAGAAAGATATATGTATTTGCCGGCTTCTTGCAAGCCCATCGTCCAGTTGACTGCGGGGCTTGCGACTTCGTAGGCGTCGATTACGCCGCGGTGCATGGCCTCAAAGACCTCGCCCACCGGCATGAGCGAGCACGCAGCGCCCATCCTGTCCATGATGGCAGCGCCATCGCCGGCTGAGCGAATTCTTAAGCCCTTAAAATCCTCGGGCTTTTCAAGGGGCTTGTTTGTCGTAAGGAAGATCTCTGGCGGGGCCATTTGACCTGCGCCATTTATAAATTTCACGTTATAGTCCTTCGTCATCTCATCGACAAAACCTTGGCCGCCGCCCTCAAACATCCAGGCCATGGTTTCCATAGGAGACATTCCGCCCGGCTTAGCGGTTAAAATTCCAGCAGCACGCCATCTATCTTTGTAGTACATGTAGCAAGTGTCCGCAAAGTCTAAAACCCCTCTGTGCACGCCATCGAGCTCTTTTGTAGCAGGGTAGATTGCACCCTCAGGGTTAACTTTCATTACCAATCTTCCGCCGCTTGCCGCCTCAGCTCTTTTGCAAGCTCTCAACAATGACTCGTAGAACACGTTTCCCGCCGGCATCCTCGACTGCCCCGTGAGCGTAATCGCCTTTTGCTGTGCTGCAGCCTCACTGGCAATTAACGCCACAAACATCAAACACACAACTAATGCTAAAAACCATGACTTTCTCTTCACCTTCGCCTACCTCCTTTTGTTGAGCTTCTCAAGCTATTAAAATTGCGTCCTACTTTATCGTGTCAATAGCACCCCCCTCCTTTATTATTGTCATGCTTAAAACCTTAACCGCCGGCCATCCTGCTTGGCAACCACAGAATTATCTGCGGGAAGATTGCGCATAGCACCAAGCTGACCATTATCAGTATGACAAACGGTATTACACCACGGATTACGTCAGTAGTTTGTATTCCCAACTCAGGTGGGGCTGAGCCCTTCACGAAGAATATGGCGTAGGCGAATGGCGGTGTGAGGAATGACATCTGCAGGTTGACGCATATCATCATGGCGAACCATATAGGGTCAAATCCGAGTTTTGCGGCTATCGGGGTCACTATGGGGACCAAAAGCAGGACAATCCCTATCCAGTCTATAAACATCCCCAAGAAGAAGGCTACCACCATTATGATGAGGAATGCTCCCCATCTTCCGCCCGGGGCTCCCAGAATGATGTTTCCCACCACATCGCCGCAACCGGCCCTCAAAAAGACCCCTACGAAAGCGGTGGCCATGGCTATTATGAGGTAAACCATGCCGCTCAAACGTATGGTGTCTACGGCTACTCCTTTTAGTATATCCCAGCTGAACTTGTGGTAAATAATTGCCAAGACAGTAGCGGCAAAAGCGCCTACGGCGGCAGCTTCCGTGGGGGCAGCTATGCCGAAGAAGATGCTTCCCAAGACAGCCAAGATCAATATCAGTGGAGGAAGTAGCGAAACGAAAAGCATGGAGAACTTCCTTGAAAGCGGTATGCCCTTGACCTCTTCTTCAGGCACCGGAGGGCCAGCCTTCTTGTTGATAAGACAATATATTATGATGTATACACAATATAGAGCAGAGAGCAAAAACCCCGGTGTGAAAGCTCCAAAGAAGAGCTTTCCTACGGAAACACCCGCGGCAGGGCCGTACACGACGAGCATTATGCTCGGTGGAATTAAAATGCCGAGCGTTCCACCCGCGCAAACCGCACCGGTAGCCAAGGCTTTGTCGTAGCCTCGAGTAACCATTGGGGCGAGGGCAAGAAGGGCCAACGTGGTGACAGAAGCGGCTATGACGCCCACGCAGGCTGCGAGGATCGTGCCGATTAATATCGTAGCTACGGCGAGGCCCCCTCGTAATTTGCCGAGCCAGACGTAGAGGGCGTCAAAAAGCCCCTCTGTGATCCCTGAACGTTCCAACATATTGCCCATGAAGGCAAAAAGTGGCACGGCCAACATCGTGTAGTTTGTGAGCTGGGCAAATATGCGACCGTAGTATAGTTCCAATGTGCTCGGAACGCCGAAGACCAACGAGCCGATGAAAAGCCCCATCGTGCCGATCCCTAAGGCGAAGGGAAAGCCTGTAAGGACTGCTACAAATACGCCGCCCAACATGAGGGCTGTGGTGATTTCAGGCGTAAGCGTCATAGCGGTTCACCCTTTACTGCAAAGTAGAGGTCGCGAATGAAGGTAGCTACTCCTTGGAGGAAAAAGAACAAAAACCCCAGGAAAACTATCGTTCTGAGCGGGTATAGCGGAGGGTAGACATAAGTGGCGGAGGACTTTTCGTTTATAGAGAAGGAAAATAGCATCCACGAATATGAAGCTTTGAGGAGCAAGCCGATCAGCGGAAAGAACAAGAAGATCGCGCATATGGCATCAAGCTTGGCTTTCCCCCTGGGAGAAAGGCGACTGTAAAATACGTCCACTCGCGTGTGCGCCTGGTGAAGCAAGATATAGCCCCAGGAGAGGGCATACATGGCCGCTCCTGTCATTATTATGAGTTCGTATTCCCACACCGTGGATTGATGAAGGGCGTATCTTCTTACAACGCCGGTAACGCCGATTAACATCAAGGCTACGGAAAGCCACCTTGTTTGCACTCCTACCCACTCGTTGATGGAATCGATGACCTTGAGCACTTTCTTCACGGCATATCACTTTCCTTTCGCGCACTTTGAGTTGTTTCGATGACCGTCCATCTCGGTAGCGCTATATGATTAACCCTCCCCTATGCTTTATTTCACCTCCTCGCTCGTCCTGAATCGCAACTGTGTTATCCCTTCATGGGCGTGATAGGAACTGCGCACGAAGGGTCCCGATGCCACAAAGGAAAAGCCCTTCTCCAAAGCAATCCTTTTATATCGTTCAAACTGCTCCGGAGTTACGTATTCCGCTATAGGCAGATGGGCAGGCGAAGGCTGCAGGTATTGGCCTATGGTGAGCATGTCGCACCCCGCGTCTACCAAGTCACCCATCACGGAGATCACCTCTTCAGTCTCTTCTCCGAGGCCTACCATCAACCCAGATTTTGTGATTATGGAACTGTCGATTTCCTTCACGCGGCGCAAGAGTTCGATAGATCGCTCGTATTTTGCCTGAGGGCGGACGAGCGGATAAAGGGAAGGGACCGTCTCGACATTATGGTTTAGGACGTCGGGACGCTCGTTTACTATGATTTCGAGGGCTTCCCAATTGCCCTGTAGATCTGGTATGAGAAGCTCTACTGTGGAATTAGGACAAGCCTTTCTTAGGCACCTTACTAATGAGGCAAAATGACCTGCACCACCATCTGGAAGATCATCTCTCGTGACGGAAGTGATCACTATATGTTTTAGGGCAAGCTTTTGCGCGGCTTCGGCCACGTGTTCGGGTTCGTTCGGATCTAAGGAAAGGGGTTCGCCCTTTTTGACGGCGCAAAAACGGCAGTTCCTGGTGCACGTATCGCCTAATATCATAAATGTGGCCGTCCTTGAGGCAAAACACTCTCCCGCATTGGGACAATTGGCTCCCTCGCATACGGTGTGTAAACTTAGGCCTCTGAGGAGAACCTCCATCTCCTCGATAGATCTTTTATTTGGAATGCGCTTCTTCAGCCACTCCGGTTTTGGCAAGGATATCATCACTCTCCAGCCATCCTCTCGAGACCTCTCGGAAATTGGCCTCGAAGACTTTGGCAAATTTCTCCTTCACTATGCCCATAACTTCGCCGAAGTCTACGGATCCTGCCAAATCTTCGAGGGACACGATGCCGAACTCCGTAATGCCGCAAGGGTTTATGAGGGCAAAGTGCTCTTTGTTTACGTTTATGTTGAAGGCGAAACCGTGCATAGTTATCCATCTTTTGACGGCTATACCCATGGCTGCGATCTTTTTATCGCCCACCCAGACGCCCCTGTATTTGGGTTTTCTTCCAGCCCTGATGCCGTATTCCCTTAAGGTCTGGATTACGACTTCCTCCAGGGATGTGACGAACCATGGCAGATCCATCTTCCATTTCTTTAGGCTGAATATGGGGTAGGCCACGATTTGCCCAGGCCCGTGATATGTGATATTTCCGCCCCTTGTGGTGTCATATACGTCTATGCCGAGCTGCCTCAAGGTTTCTTGGTTGGCCAGGAGGTTATCCCTTCCGCCAGACTTGCCTATGGTAAAGACGGGGCTATGTTGCAGCAATATGAGTATGCCATCGACTGTGCCCCTTCTTACCCTCTCGAAGGCGGCCTCTTGTAGAGCTAACCCGTCGGCATAGCTCGTCAAGCCCTCCAGCTCCACAAGAAAACAGCGTCGTTCTTCCATCGCAGATCACCTGAATTTGGTCGCCCTTTAGTACCGCGTCATTTCTTTCTTACCTGTTCCGTAATCTGTAATGCGTAGCATATAGCGAAGACAAGGGGTTGTCAATGGTCCGAAGCAGCGTATTTCATGTGCGCAAGATTATACACAAAATAACGGGCAGCTATGTTGGCATTTGAGTTCATATGTGCTATTATCTGCTAATAGCAGATAGGAGCTGATCATGATGGAAAGAGAAGAGCGACTGCACCGCATCGAAATGATGCTTAAAAGTGCCCAGGAGCCGATGAGCGGTGCTGCGTTGGCTGAGGAGCTCAGCGTGAGCAGGCAGGCTATAGTTCAGGACATGGCCATTCTGCGCAACAGGGGGCTTTCGATAAGATCCACCCCGAGGGGGTATTTGTTCGAGAGGGAGAGGGCCTCTAAGGTGAGACGAATCTTGGCAGTCCGCCACAGAAGGGAAGAAGTTTACGACGAATTGGTCACCATCGTCAATCTTGGAGGCCGTGTTTTGGACGTAATTGTCGATCATCCTATTTACGGAGAGATAAGGGGCAATATAGAGGTCTCCACCAAAGAGGAAGTGGCCAGGTTCGTCAACATATTGGAGAGCTCTGACACGGAGCCGTTACTGCAGCTTTCTAAGGGCTTTCACCTCCACACCGTCGAGGCTGACGACGAGGAGACCCTTTCTGCCATAGAGAAAGCGCTTCAAGAAAAAGGCTATCTCTCATGGAGCACCGTATGAGACGAAGAGGAGGTTGTGCCGTGGTCATCTCGAAAGGGGAGTTGTGGTGGCTTTTCTTCAGTGCAGTTGCGATCGTCTTGGATGTAGTCGTCCCATTCGTTTTTTTGAGGGAAGACGGCACTTTGGGTGGGGCATTTTTCTTTTGGTCTTTTCTTACCGTTGTGGTCATAGCTGGTGGATGGATATACACGAATCCTTGGCTCGATAGCGTCAAAAGAGAGAGAGGGTCACGATCTTGAGCGCTCTCATGCTTTCGACGGGTATTGCAGTATGGTTCGCGGCAGGTGCTGCACTTTCGCACTTGGCGAGGAGGAGAATGGGCTATGGAATAGAAGAATATTTCCTCGCCAACAGGCGTCTGGGCGGCTTCATATCGGCCATGACCTACAGCGCCACCACCTACAGCGCTTTCATGATGGTGGGGCTTGTCGGACTTACCTATGCCAGCGGCGTAGGGAGCCTCGGATTTGAGCTGACTTACCTCATGGGCACCGTAATCCTGCTCGTGCTCTTTGCGCCGCGCTATTGGGTGGCAGGAAGATTGTTTGGTTGTGTAACGCCGGCTGAGTTGCTGAGGGTGCGCTATCAGAACAAATGGGTAGGGGGCGTAACTGCTCTGCTTTGCCTCGCCATGCTCATTCCCTACGCTTCAGTGCAGCTCATGGGAGTTGGTTACCTCATGGAGACGCTTTCCGGTGGGACGATTTCGTATATGACAGGCACCGTTATCGCAGCTTCCATCACTGTCGTTTATTCCTGGTGGGCGGGTCTGAGGTCGGTGGCGTGGACTGATGCGCTTCAAGCGTGCATAATGTTCATAGCCAGTTGCATACTACTCCTTTTCGTATGGCTGCGCTTTTTCCCAGGAAGCGCTTTTGTCTTTGAGAACGTTAGACCCGAGATGTTACGGGTCAGCTGGTCCTTCCCGATGTTTTTGGGCCTGACGTTGCCCTGGGCTTTTTTCGCTCTCACAAACCCCCAGGTTGCGCAGCGCATGTATGTGCCCAAAAACGTCCAAAGCCTGAGACGCATGATCTTAGGCTTTGCTGTTTTTGGCTTCGTTTACACCGTCATATGCGTCATCCTGGGTTTGGCGGCGGCGGTTGTGGTGCCCGGCTTGAAAGTGGCGGATAACGCCATGCCAGAGCTCTTGAGGAGAGTGCCACCTTTGCTCGCACTCGTGGTTTTTTTGAGCATCACCGCGGCCGCAGTGTCTACACTGAACTCCATAATTCTAACGCTGAGCTCTATGTTCGGCAGGGACATCATAAAGGCCTTTGAGCCGACCATGAGCGAAAGCCGGGAGCTTTTTTGGGGGAAGTTATTCATCCCCATTCTCACGATTGCGTGCCTCATGTTTGCCCAGCTAAAGTTGGGTTTGATAGCGGTGATGTCGGCTATGGCGTCTGGAGGGCTTTTGCTTCAGCTTCCGGCGATAGTGGGCTGCTTCTTCTGGAAGAGGGCCACGGCGGCAGGGGCTATCTGGAGCATGGCGGTAGGCGGAGTCTTGGTGGGCAGCATGTATGTCCTAAACCTTAAGCCGTTGGGTCACTGGCCTGCGATATGGGGACTTTTGATCTGCACCGCCATATTTATTTCGGTGAGCTTGGCCACATCTCCTCCGAAGGATACTGCGTCATTTATGGAAAAAGTGAGCGAGGGTCTTAAGGCGCACTTTTGGGGGTAGGCGCTATAATAATTGCAAAAAAGGGGGAGTTTTTGTGTATAAGCCACTTTTGGGCATAACGATCGGCGATCCTTCCGGGGCTGGCCCCGAGATATCCGTAAAGGCGTTGATGCACGGCGAAATAAAGGAGATGTGCCGTCCGATCCTCATAGGAGATGAGGCTGTCATACGTCGAGTGATGCCCATCGTCCGTTGCAGCGAAAAGCTCACCGCCATCTCGACGCCTGCCGATTATTCTCCCGACTCTGTAAACCTCATCTCCCTCGGCGTAATAAGCGAGCCTGGCGAATACGAGTTCGCCAAGGTCCAGGCGAAATGCGGCAAGGCCGCCTTTGAATATATAAAGAAGGGCATAGAGCTCGCCATGGCCGGTCATATCGACGCCGTGGTGACAGGGCCCATACACAAAGAGGCGCTGAGCCAGGCCGGGCTTCCTTATCCCGGGCACACGGAGATCTTCGCCGACCTAACCGGCACCTCGGATTATGCGATGATGCTCGTCGGTGGCCCGTTGCGCGTGATACATGTGACTACCCACGTGTCGCTCCGCGAGGCCTGTGACCGCGTGAAAAGGGAGAGAGTGCTCAGGGTTATCAGGTTGGCTCACGAGGCGGTTAAGGGATTGGGCATAGAGCGCCCCAAGATTGCCGTGGCGGGGTTGAATCCTCACAGCGGCGAACATGGCCTCTTCGGCGACGAGGATATGAAAGAGATAGCGCCTGCTATCCAGCAGGCCAAGGAGGAGGGCTTGGACGTTGCAGGGCCCGTCCCCCCAGACACTGTGTTCTATCATTGCAAGGAAGGGCGATACGACATCGTCGTAGCCATGTATCACGACCAAGGACACATCCCCCTCAAGCTCTTGGATTTCATGGGAGGCGTAAACATCACCGTAGGCCTTCCCATAATTCGCACCTCCGTGGACCACGGCACCGTTTACGGCAAGGCTGGGAAGGGCACGGCAGACGAGTCGAGCATGGTGAAGGCCATAGAGATGGCAGTAAGGTTTGCGGTTTCTAAAAGAGGTGCTGTATAAGCTTAAGTAGGCACAAGATTAAGCAGTTCGGCTACTTTTTTTGAGGATTCATCTTATCTTGCTTGTCTTATGTTATAATTTTGTCACAAATCGTGGGATTTTCCTTCGGGCGTGCTCATGCAGCACGCCTTGGTTTTAGTCGAAGTGTTCGGTATTTCCTGCTTTGATTCCCAAAGAGCTTTAAGGAGGCTGTTGCTGATGAGGGAAGGCGAGATGCTTTTCATACTCTGCACCGAAGTGATAATTATGATGATGGGCATCGGCATTGTAGGGCCTATTCTCCCTCATTACGCGCGCCTCTTCGGCGTGAGCATAACGATGATCGGCCTCCTGATCACGGTCTTCGGGGTGGCGCGCATCGTAATGGATATCCCGGCCGGCAGGATGACGGAGCATTTGGGTCGGCGACCTATCCTCATAAGCGGCCCCATCGTCTTGGGAATGGGGTCGTTGGCCTGCGGCTTGGCCGGGAGCTATTGGCAATTGCTGATTTTCCGCTTCGTCCAAGGAATAGGTTCGGCTATGTATACAACCGCCGCTATGGTGATGTTGGCCGACATCAGCACTCAGGAAAGTCGAGGGCGGATGATGAGTTTTTACCAGGGTTCGATCCTGCTTGGTGCAGGACTTGGGCCGACCCTCGGAGGGTTTGTCGCTGAGCTGTGGGGGATAAGGGCGCCGTTTTTCGTCTTCGCCGTTATGGCTGTAGTGGCAGCGTTGTGGGCATATGCGCGTCTGCCGGAGACCCGACCGACCTTAGCGTCAAAGGCGATCAATGGCGGCGAAGGCGCTCTCCAAAAGCGCCCTCGCCTGGGGCCACTTCTTCGCGACCGAGACTTCCTTCTCGTTTCCTTCGTCACGTTCGGAATATTCTTTACCCGCACCGGCACCCACAACCAACTCATACCCCTTTTAGGAGCCGATCGCCTTGGCCTCAGCATTTCTAAGATAGGCGTAGCTCTGACGCTCATCGCAGTGACCCAAATAGGAGCGCTGCTCTTGGCGGGTGCGATGGCGGGCCGTTTAGAGAGAAAGAAGCTCATAACGCCCGGATGTCTGCTCTTGGGGCTTGGGTTGGCCGTAGCGGCCAAGAGTTTCGGTTACTCCCTTTTCATCGTCAGCTGCATCGTCATGGGCTTTGGCATAGGGCTTGCCGGTCCGATCCTTTCGGCCTACGTTGCGGATATCCTTCCGAAAGAAGAATATGGGATAGGTATGGGTTTATATAGGGCAGTTAGCGATATCGGCTTCGTAACTGGGCCGGTCCTCTTGGGTCGGTTGGCCGATTTAAGGGGATTTACGTTTCCCATCTTCTTCAACGCCGTTTTAATCTCCCTGGCTGCTCTGATCTTTTTCTTCTGGGCGAAGGAACCGACGCTGCGCCGTCGGGACGAGCGTTGCGACGAAGAGCAAGAGGCGTTAGTTCAAGTGAGTGAAACATCGCATGAGCGTTATTGACATGGAGATGGCAGCCGCATAGAATAGCCTTACGAGGTGGGGTGGCCGAGCAGGCTTAAGGCACTCGCCTGCTAAGCGAGTAGAGTGGCAGAAACCGCTCTCGAGGGTTCGAATCCCTCCCCCACCGCCAAACATCTCGCGCGCCGGTAGCTCAATTGGATAGAGCAACGGACTACGGATCCGTAGGTTGGGGGTTCGAATCCTCTCCGGCGCGCCAGTTTTAGTTCCCGACCTGATTCTTGCTATGTCGGGAATTTTTATTGCTATTTTTAGAGCGGGAGCGACGGCCCATCTTTTAGAGCATCTTTAAAGTTGATGTATTGCCTCTTTGGTTCGCTCTTCAGAGTTATTGACAAGGCTGTGCTCTGTGGTAAAGAACCTGACCGGCGCGCACGCCCGTATGTTTTCCCATCTCAACTGTCACGTGACCGGCAAGCAGCACATAAACGATGCCCTGTGGATACTGGTGCGGTTTCTCAAAGGTTGCAAGGTCTCTTACAGTCTCAGGGTCAAATATTACAATATCCGCCACCATGCCTTCGCGAAGAATACCTCTGTCTGTAAGCCCCAAGCGGTTGGCTGGTGCAGAAGTCATTTTACGAACAGCCTCTTCTAAGGAGAGCACGCCCTTTTCTCTAACGTAAAGCCCCAGTACGCGTGGGAAGGTGCCGTAATAGCGCGGATGAGGAACGCCCTCGCCGAATTCCACCAAACTGCCGTCTGAACCTATCATGCCATACGGACTCTGCATAATGAGCTCCAGATCTTCTTCTTGCATGTTGAAGGAAACGATATCGGCACCTCCGGCGATCTGGATTTCAATGGCTGCATCCACCGGCGCTATACCCTTGGTTTCTCCAATTTCTTTTAGGTTTTTGCCTTCCAGAGTTGGATCGCTGCTGCAACGGGCTATAAACAGAGTGTGAGGGCCGCCGCGGCGCTCGATGTTGGCTGACATTTCCTCGCGAATCTTGACACGCATATTTGAATCTTGCAGACGTTTGACCAGTTCACCATGACCGCCCTCTTGCGCCCAACGGGGTATAATTGCCCCCATGAGGCTGGTCCCAGAAGCCACATATGGGTATTGGTCAAAAGTTACATCGACACCGCGGGCGCGGGCTTGAGCAATCAGGTCTAAAATCTCGTTTGCTTTGCCCCAAACCGGCTTGCCCAAGCACTTCAAGTGCGAAATCTGCACAGGTGCCCTCGATTTCTCACCGATCTCGATAGCCTCCTTCACGGCGGCGCCAAGGCCGATGTTGTAGTCGCTTTCGTCACGGATATGAGTGGTGTAGATGCCACCGTAACCGGCCACTACTTTGGCCAGCTCGATCACCTCGTCGGTCTTTGCATAAAAACCGGGTGCATAGTAAAGGCCTGTAGATATGCCAAATGCGCCACTCCGCATCGCCTCTGTTGCGAGGGTCTTCATCTTGTCCAGTTCAACCGCCGTAGGGGCGCGATTGACCATGCCCATGACCTCTTCGCGAATGGTGCCGTGTCCTACCAGCAGGGCGAAGTTGATTCCTATGTTTTTCTTTTCTAACTCGGCCAGCCTTTCCTTTACCGGGAAGAGAGAGCCGCCGCAATTACCACCGACAACGGTCGTGACCCCTTGCTGGATGTAGTTTTCGGCCAGCGGCAGGTCGAAAATATCATCGTCGGCATGAGTATGAATATCGATGAACCCCGGCGCCACCACCATACCTGTAGCGTCAATGCAGCGAGTTGCTACCGCACCTTCAAGATTTCCTATGGCAGTGATATGACCATTGTTGATGCCGACGTCTGCATAATACCAGGGATTCTCCGTGCCATCGATGACCTTGCCGCCTGTTATGATCGTGTCGAAACGAGGATAATTCGCACTTACAGGAAAGGCACCCAATATAACCATCAACATAGTACAGGTAATAACCCAATGTCTTTTCATTCACATTCATCCTCCTCTAAGGGGCTATATTTATAATTCTCCCCCCATATTCCTTCTCGTTCCATTATTTTATATTTAGCCAGACATCTTGTCGATGTAGTTATCGTGAATGCTCTACAGAGCTGTTGGCGATGAAGGGATGTACAAAAAACATGGCATTTATCCTGTTGCTATCGTTACCGCGAGTAATCACGGGGATGTACTCTTGGAAATCTTTGCACCTCCCCTTGACCTTTCTCGAAAGGGCGTGTAACATATTTACGCGGCAAGCATGGTCCGTTATCGGCGGCAATAAACGAAGGTGCGGGGTGCTGCAACGGGCGGAAGTAGCTCAGGGGTAGAGCACAACCTTGCCAAGGTTGGGGTCGCGGGTTCAAATCCCGTCTTCCGCTCCAGTAAATTCGGCGGCATAGCCAAGCGGCAAGGCAGGGGACTGCAAATCCCTTATTCCCCGGTTCAAATCCGGGTGCCGCCTCCACTGTATTTATATAAGTGTTTTGGGCATTCCGGCGTAGCTCAAGCGGCAGAGCGGGTGGCTGTTAACCACTAGGTTGCAGGTTCAAGTCCTGCCGCCGGAGCCAAAGTTTAGTCAACCAATCCTATCGATTTTGATCGTTTATAAGGCAGGCTTTGTGCCTGCCTTATATTATTGTTGCGCTCTCAATATGTTGAACCGCCCCGGCTTTCCCGAAAGGCCCGTTTATTTGAGTCCAGCCACAACAGCTGGTGTCTCCTGGAGATTGTAATGCTTTTCCTCAAAGCTTGAGGTGCGGAATATTTCCTATAGCTCCAAGAAACCTGCTGTTATTAAAATGAGTTCACCCACTCCAATGTGGCAAACTCGACGTCTCTCAAGGTTATGCCACGGCCTGCGCTCTCGCGATGACCTCAGGTCTTACTAAGA
>NZ_JADEVE010000416.1 GCF_016125955.1 Acetomicrobium sp. S15 = DSM 107314
AGTTGAGTTGCGAACAGGCTAATACCCTATTCAACGCCCCTTCGAGTTCTCTTATATTGCTCGGTATATGTTGGGCTATAAATACGACCACATCGTCTGGGATGTCTAGTCCTCTCAAGGCGCCGCCATACCGACGGTTGGGGGATGCTTACGTCTATATGGCAACGCCAGATCCACTTTGCGCTCCTCTGTGGAAAGTGGTTAGAATTAACGATGTGTCTACTCCATGGTGGGAGGCGGATTTGATAGAGGTTGTTCCGGCAAATCCTGATGTGATTCGCTTGCCGAAAGTTGAGTCTACAGATGACAT
>NZ_JADEVE010000417.1 GCF_016125955.1 Acetomicrobium sp. S15 = DSM 107314
CTGTCACCATGAACTCCCGCGACACTATGACCGCCACGATCCAATCCGGAAGGAGTTGGAGCTCGACGAGCGAGATCAGCGCCGCCGTCACGAGTATTTTGTCAGCCAGGGGATCGATGAACTTGCCCATGTTGGTGACCAGTCCGTGCTAGCGCGCTATATACCCAACGGCCGTATCGGTAAGGGCGGCGCCTATGAAGACGAGCCCTGACACCAGATCGCCATACCCTACGTCTAATATGAAAGCAGGATCGGGCGCGAGGTCGGCCGAAAGGCCCCATTTTGACAACAGTCTTTGCGAGGGCGTATCGCGCACAACCCTAGGCCTGCAGCGCCTAAATACAT
>NZ_JADEVE010000418.1 GCF_016125955.1 Acetomicrobium sp. S15 = DSM 107314
CTCGGGTTGGAGGAATATCTCGACGGAGGGTATATTTTGCTCGTGGAATGGCCCGCACCGGCTCTGAAGGAACGCCTCTCGGAATATTGGAGTGTGACGATCGAGTTTCTCCCACAAGCGATGCTAAATACCCGACCAAGAGGGGAGATAGGAACCATCCGGCATCCATGAAAAACCAGCCCAAGGCCGTCCCTTTGGGGCGCAAGCGCGGAGGGGTGAGATCTTGCGCTACTTCTCCAACATCGTCGGCAGGTACGCCCCTCAAGTGGAAAAGGCGATCGATAAGTTAAAAAGTTTGGATTATAAGATTATAGCTCCCTCTCACGGGCCC
>NZ_JADEVE010000419.1 GCF_016125955.1 Acetomicrobium sp. S15 = DSM 107314
ATGGCAAGGGAAGATGCAAACGAACTCATCTCGCTGGACCCGAACCTCGAGGAATTTCCCTCCCTAAAGGCCAAGTTGCTCGCAAGTCTCGGAGAAGGCCTGAGCTTGGCCCTTACGGACATGCTCGATGTGGTCGTGGTGGTAAGCTTTGTGCCGCTTTTGACGTTGGGCGTCACAGAGGGCGGGTCCCTCAATGTTTTGGGGGACTTTTTACCATCGCTATCATCTTAGGGGGTGTCCTAAGCGGAGTTTTTACGGCAACCGAGTCCTCGGTGGTGGCCGTAATTTACGCCCTTCTTATAGCCACCTTCGTTTACAA
>NZ_JADEVE010000420.1 GCF_016125955.1 Acetomicrobium sp. S15 = DSM 107314
GGGCCCAGGTATATATTCAAGAGTCTTTGTGGCCTCTTTAAAGGGAGGGGTTTTGTGGAGACGAGGCTCATCGTGACGCTGCTCTTCGCGGCATTTTCTTCTTACGCTGCGGCAAATTACTATATCTTCTAAGTGTGCTTCTTGAGCAGTTTGATATACCACTGACTTGCCACTGGAGGTGCGAAAAGGATGAAGTGGCCCTCTAACCAGAGACTTTTGGCTGCTGGGCTAATCTTGGCAACGCTCATAGCACTATAGGGAGACACCCGGATCAGTTCCCAGCTATTCCGTCGGCATGGAATGAAAAATATGACAAGATAGATGCAAATTTCAATAACGTGGACACAAGATTGTCCGGGTG
>NZ_JADEVE010000421.1 GCF_016125955.1 Acetomicrobium sp. S15 = DSM 107314
ATCAGCGGCTGAAGATATATTTGGGGGAAGGGGCTGAATTGTGTGACAAGGGTCCTGGTGGTGGACGATGCTGCTTTTATGCGTATGATGTTGAAGGACATACTCCTCAAAGGTGGTTTTGAGATAGCTGGCGAGGCGACAAAAGGAAGCGCAAGAATGGGAGAACTGGCAGAAAAACTAAAAGGGCGCAGCTTCGTCTTCTTCGGAGGCAAGGGCGGCACAGGAAAGACTACATGCGCGGCGGTGAGATTATAAAGGAGCTGCAGCTCATCGGACTTAAGGTGTCCTCGCTTCGTGCGGTAGTAGGGAAGCTTCCGAGGCGAAGGGTGG
>NZ_JADEVE010000422.1 GCF_016125955.1 Acetomicrobium sp. S15 = DSM 107314
GGCCAGCTTCCAGGGAGGAAAACGAATGAAGGGGTGCAGCTGCTGCCAGAACAAGGAGTTATGCCCACTCGCTTCCGCAACGGAAGGGAAGGCCGGATACAAAGGACGCATCCTGCTGATGGGAAATCCGAACGTGGGCACGGCTTGCATAGTTGACAGAAGCGGCGGTAAGGCTGGTTTTCCTACGCCGCTTTTCTCTCTGTGGCGCGTGAGCTTTCAGACGTACGAGCGCGACTTGTGCCCTCTCTGCAGGGCCGGCATACCTCTGATGGAGATCGTTTCGGCTCCCGACATCACGTCTCCGGCTCAGGCGAAAGAATACGTGGCGCGGCTTCGCCAGCTCGTGCGGTATCTCGGCGTCTCCGACGGGGATATGGACTCCGGCTCGCTGAGGGTCGATGCCAATGTATCGGTCAAGGTTTCGGACGGCCGGTGGGGGAAGAAGTCGGAGATCAAGAATATGAACTCCCTGAGGGCCATAGAAAGGGCCTTGGAG
>NZ_JADEVE010000423.1 GCF_016125955.1 Acetomicrobium sp. S15 = DSM 107314
TGGTTTTCAAACCACATTGGCCCTGAAGGAAAAGTTTACGCTTTTGAACCGTTTCATGAAAATTATGAAGTCCTCATGGAAAATATTTGCAGGAATGATATAAAGAACGTTATCCTAATTCAACAGGCACTTTACAATAAAATTGGAGGGATGAAAGATGCATGTCAAGCGGTGCGGATTAGTAGTGGCGTTTGTGATGTTGGTGCTTTTTCTCTTAACTCCTGTTGTCATAGCCGAGGAAAAAACTGCCCCGTCTTTGCGATCTTGATCGCAATATTCAGGTTATGAGACGTAAACCCGATGTGGCGGATCTTCCCCTCATCTTGAGCCTTCAATATAGCTTCCATTGCTCCGTTCGGCCCGGTGATCTCCTTCCATTCGT
>NZ_JADEVE010000424.1 GCF_016125955.1 Acetomicrobium sp. S15 = DSM 107314
ACCTCACCTTCTAAAGTTGTTAAAGAAGGAAGATCATTTCCGGCAGCTACCATTTTAAATATTGTCAGCTGGGAACCTAAAAAACTTTTGGGGTCCTGCAAGTCAATATCAACTACCGCCGACAAGGCGCTTTCAACCAGCCCCGATTTTTGCACCTTCTGCCCTGCCATAGCCTGGGTATCTGCCGTAGTAGCCAGCACCGGCATTGTCTCTAGCAAGATGCCGAGGCAATTTGCTTTTTCCACTGCCAGCAAACGATAAGCCTTGTCCATTAAAAGATAAGGGCTGATCTCTCCTCCTCCGCTTTGCAGCCAATGCCCGCCTAAAAAAGACAATTCCCGCCCTCCTAACCAG
>NZ_JADEVE010000425.1 GCF_016125955.1 Acetomicrobium sp. S15 = DSM 107314
TGGTGGGAAATGTCTCGGAGTGGGTAGGGGGCCTGAAATTAGTTGATGGGAAAATCTACATGCCTTCCGATAACAATTTAAATATGCTTGAAGAAGATTGGCCGGATACAAACGTTCGATTTAACTCATCGGCATCAGGCCTTCGACGATATGCCTCTGCCGATAGGGGCGGGCCAGACGATCTCTCAGCCTTATATGGTGGCCAAGATGACGCTCCTTTTGGCTCCGAAGACGGGAGACAAGATATTGGAGATCGGCACAGGTTCGGGCTACCAGGCGGCGGTGTTGGCGGAGTTGGGTG
>NZ_JADEVE010000426.1 GCF_016125955.1 Acetomicrobium sp. S15 = DSM 107314
GATATTGAGAGGCCTCTGTATGCCGTCGTATATCTGCTCGATCAAACCTGGTCCAAGTTCAGCGCTCAGAGGGCTCCAGTAGCTACGACGGGTTCTCCTGGCTTTAATCCAGACGTTTCCTCATAGACCTGAATCGAAGCCGTATCTCCTTTCAGCTCGATTATCTCTCCCACAAGTCCAAGCTCTACTACGCGAACAACCTCATACATAGAAAGTATATCAGTAAGGACTTTTCTTACTTCATCGGATCCTCGATGATTAAGACCTCCACACCTTTGGCCATCTGGTGTTATAAATTGGCGACCCATGTCCCATGCGT
>NZ_JADEVE010000427.1 GCF_016125955.1 Acetomicrobium sp. S15 = DSM 107314
TTGGATGCTCATTCTTCTGTTTCTGCCCATTGTCGGCTTTGTTTTGTATTTTCTGTTCGGTCCGAACTTAGACAAAAGGGCTGCATTCAGAGGGTTGAAGCATAAAAAGAGCGCGATCCTGGAGCGATGGGCGGAGGATGAGCTAAAGGCCTTAGAGTCAATGGCAGCCTCCGTGTTCCCCTGGAAGACCGTCATTTCACTTTTGAAGACATCTATGAGCCATACCTTATACAAAAAGGATATATCGAACGCACACCGAGAGGGAGAAGGGCAACCCAAAAGGCTTTTGCATACTTGGGACGACCTTGTCCCTGGACCAA
>NZ_JADEVE010000428.1 GCF_016125955.1 Acetomicrobium sp. S15 = DSM 107314
ATGGTCAAGAAAGGATGCAAGGCGTGCGCCATGGAAGCCTCTTCTCATGGGCTACAGCAAGGAAGACTGGAGGGTTGCCATTTCGACGGAGCGGCCTTCACGAACTTGACGCCTGAACCTAAAAGGCTTTCCCCTTCCACAAAGGCAAACCCCACCTTGGCTCGACCAGGGTCGATGCCCAACTCCACGGCACTAGTCCCCTTTCACGGTGGAAGCCCAACGCGCATTTGGCGACTGAAACCGGTTTAGAAGTAGGACAAAAAGGTGGCATATTGGTAGATGAGCACATGCGGACCAGCAACCCTTACATCTACGCGGGAGGAGATGTAG
>NZ_JADEVE010000429.1 GCF_016125955.1 Acetomicrobium sp. S15 = DSM 107314
CTGGGGCCAGTCCACACGCTCCCAAACAGGCTACAGGTTCTAATGTGAAGCGCAGGTCTTTAGTAGTCTCATTTTCATCGACGCCCAATATTTCCTTAGACTTAAGCCATTATTTTGGAGAGCAGAAGTGAAAACCGAAGTTGTGAGTGCAATAAGTTGATAGTTGGCGAGCAGGAACTATATCCCAAACGTCTGGAACTGATCTTCTCTACGCTTCGCCGGCGAGTGCCGCGCATTGAAAGCGTTTTGGCTGAATCCATGCCCGATGGGAGGCTTTGCTGCAGATCAAGGATGCGCCTTTCAGCGAACCGATTCTCGCCCGTTTCGCTTCGGACGG
>NZ_JADEVE010000430.1 GCF_016125955.1 Acetomicrobium sp. S15 = DSM 107314
GTGGGGAAAAAAGCGGACTTTATTCTGGTGCGCCTGGAAGAAAACGACCCCTTAGTAATAACTACAGTTACAGAGGGAAAGATAGTTTTAACCTACAACTACCATGACCCTTCGCATTTAGAAGGAGTTTTGGCTTCAGTAATTTTTGTGTATCACAAGTCTAACAAAATCAGAGTCGCCATCATATGAAAACGGGGGGTGCGCGAATGGAAAGGTAGAAACTCTTCGATATCCTATCCATGGCGTGCGTCGAAACCATAGAAGACAGCACATCCTCGTCTATGATGCCCTCTGTCTCAGGCGTCAGAGACAGAGCGAGGATCACAAAATGACACCCCTTCACAGCCTCTTTCAGCTGGGTTAAGCGATAGAGGGATTCAAACCCGAACCCTTCG
>NZ_JADEVE010000431.1 GCF_016125955.1 Acetomicrobium sp. S15 = DSM 107314
GCGTTGGTCGCCCCCATGCAGATGAAGCATATACTGAAGGCGAACTTAAAACAGATTGCCTTTCAGAGGGAAGCTTTCCCCATCGCGTTTACGGTTTGCGTTTTAAGTGAGGGAAGAAATCGGCGATGGGCGTAAAGACGAGCATGGAGGCCATGGAACCTGCCGAAGTCAAAGCGAACGAGCCTCCCCTCTTGTCATCGGGGACGGCTATCATTTGCGCTGTCGATATCGATCGAGAGGTGACTTTGGTTGGACCAGACAGAGGAGACCCAGAAGCAGTCAGAGGATAAGTCTCATACGATAGATCTTGATGAATTGATACGCAAGTATGACGTA
>NZ_JADEVE010000432.1 GCF_016125955.1 Acetomicrobium sp. S15 = DSM 107314
GATATACAAACGAAATTAATGGGCAGACCGTTTGATCTCCGAGATAAAGAGGATTATAAAGAATTCCTCGCAGCCGGTGGTCATGAAGATAAGTGCCCCTCGGTTTGTGCCAATACAGCTCCGCTGCGGGAACCGGCCGGAAGGCAGCAAGCCCATAAGCGCGAGCTATCGCAGCGTGGTCTACCGAGGAAAAATCTGCAGCGAAGGGTTCCATCTTCTCCGCCCAGACGCTCTCGCCGCGGATCCATCCATAGCCGCGGCCTTTGTGTTGCCATCCAGGTAGGGTTTTCCTATGAAGTCCAAGGTCACATCGACCCCTCGCCCTCCCGTTTCAGAGAGCACCACATCGGCGAAGTTCTCT
>NZ_JADEVE010000433.1 GCF_016125955.1 Acetomicrobium sp. S15 = DSM 107314
AATATAATTAAAACAGTGATCGGTAACGAGTGATCCGTGACAAGTGACGCGTTTACAGATCAGTGGGCTGTGCTTTGCGCAACAAGCATCACCCATTACTGATTACTGATTACTGATTACTGATTACTGATCACTCATCACTCATTGCTCACCGCCTGTTGCATTTGCTGCCTTATCGGGTATAATACTTTCCGTGGGCGACGTGCAGGCGGCCTTCCCTCTGATTAAAGCGATGCGCTCCGCTCTCATCGGCCCGATAATCCTCTCCACGGTGACTCCCACCGGTAAGGCCATGGCGCAGAGGCTTTGCGGCGGCATGA
>NZ_JADEVE010000434.1 GCF_016125955.1 Acetomicrobium sp. S15 = DSM 107314
CGACTGCGCTGCGGCTCTAACGAGCATAGTTCTCGCTGCCGCCGCGAGTTTCCTCAAAGGGACAAAGAGATTTCGAACGGACGTGCTGCCGCCGGTTATCTGCACGCCCCGAACCGGGTCTTTGTAGCTGTCTCCGGCAAACTTGTGGCGTTTGGAGGCAGGCTCGTGGTGGGCGAGGGCGCGAAGTACATCAATAGCCCAGAGAGCGAGCTGTTTCAAAAGAGAAGCTGTCTCTATCTTTTGGAGCGCGCCAAGAAGTCTATACGCCA
>NZ_JADEVE010000435.1 GCF_016125955.1 Acetomicrobium sp. S15 = DSM 107314
GTACCCCATATTCGCTGGATATCTCCGCTATTGTCTTTTCTCCCTTTACTGCTTCTAAAGCTATTTTAGCTTTTAATGTAGCATCGTATTTCTTGCGAATGTTGCCCATATGTCTGCCTCCTTTTTGTATATACAGGCTAAGGTCCGTCTCATTCCTCTGTCCAGCTTATGGGGTCAAGTATATAGAGCAGTATAGCTCAGTCAAAGCGCGAAGTGCTTTTTCCCTAAAGATAACAGTAAATTCCCTTTTTACTCGTCTAAAAAGAGATTATCTATCTGTCAAAAACAGCCCCTTGCCCAATGTCGTGTTACGTATTATCATATTCGTAACACGACATTGGGGATAGGAGGAAATTTTTTGTTTAAAAACACAAGTATGATTCGAGCTTTAACGATCTTAGCGGCAGCTTTCGTTATGTTTTTCTTTCACACAGGAGAAGGTTGGCCTCAAGATTCTAACATAAGTATAACTGATGCATGGGGACGGCACGTAACGATTCCTTCCGATGTGGAGCGCATCATTTGCTCAGGCCCGGGGTGCTTGCGATACGCCGTGTATCTGCAGGCCCTCGATAAAGTAGTGGCCGTGGATGATATAGAAAAATCGCGCAGGGCCTTTGAGGCGCGGCCATATTTTTTGGCCCATCCAGAACTCGCCGAAAAGCCGCTTTTTGGTGAGTTCCGGGGGCGCGATAACCCGGAACTCATTTTGCTTCTCGACCCAAAGCCTCAGGTGATTTTTAAAACCTATGCCGATGCTGGATACAACCCAGACGAATTGCAAGCTAAAACTGGCATTCCCGTCGTAGTTTTAAACTATGGCGATCTAACGAAGCACCGAGAGGATATGGAAGAAGCCCTCGCTCTCATGGGTAAAATTTTAAAAAAGGAGAGCCGGGCAAAAGAAGTTATCGACTTTTTCGAGGCGTCAATATGTGATCTTAAGGCAAGGACTTTAAGCATCTCACAAAAAGAGCGCCCAACTTGTTTTGTTGGGGGCATTGCCCACAAGGGGCCACATGGATTTACCTCCACAGAGCTCGCTTACCCTCCCTTTTTGTTCACCAATGTCAAAAACATAGCTTCCGCAGAAGGAGATAGCAAGCCACAGCAGGTCAACTTCTCTAAGGAAAAGATCATTGAGCTTGACCCGCAATACATTTTCGTGGACCTTGCCACGCTTCAGGCTGGGGAAGCGGGGGCTTTAAGCCAGCTAAAAAATGAAGCGTGCTTCAGCGTGCTCTCTGCAGTTAGAGCCGGTCGCGTTTACGGCCTCCTTCCCTACAACTGGTATACGATAAACTACGGCTCAGTCCTCGCAGACGCGTATTTTGTCGGCTCGGTCTGTTATCCTGAGTGCTTTAAAGATACTGACCCCGAGCGCAAAGCGGACGAAATCTATGAGTTTCTCGTGGGTAAGCCAGTTTTTTCACAGATGAACGCCTCTTTTAATGGCCTAGCCTTTACGCAAATAAATTTAAATGCCCTCAAGTAAGTTGGGCATACCAGGTTAAAAAAACATGGAGAAAAGCCATGCATCTTGAAGAAGGTTCAATTCCTGTAGGATACAAGCGATATATAGGAGGTAAAATTACCCTCATCGTAGCGGGCTTTTTTATCTTGGCAGCTTTAATCGTGGTCTCTATTTCGATAGGCTCTGCCCGCATGCCCTTAAGAGAGGTCCTTCAGACTCTATTTTTGCGACACGTTTCAGAACAGCTCGACTCAATAGTGTTTAATATCAGATTACCACAGACGCTTACAGCTATAGTCGCCGGTGCTGGCCTTTCAATCGCTGGGGCGGTGATGCAGTCCGTTTTAGAGAACCCCCTGGCTTCGCCCTTCACTTTGGGCATTTCCCACGCTGCGGCATTTGGCGCAGCCCTTTCGGTCATGGCCATGGGGTCAAGGTTCTCGTTAGCTTCAGGCACCTATGCGCTTAACGCGCTCAGGGCAGGAATGACGGCAGGGACCGCTTTTTTAACCAGCATGATAGCTACGCTGATAGTCATATTAATATCCAACCTGCGCCGGGGGTCTCCAGAGGTGATGGCCTTAGCCGGCGTGGCCTTAGGTTCGCTCTTTACCGCTGGAACCATGTTTTTGCAGTATTTTGCCGATGACGTTGAGCTTGCCGCCATGGTGTTTTGGACCTTCGGTGACGTAGGTCGGGCTAATTGGAGCGAACTGGGCATAATTTCTGCCGTAACGGGTGGAGTGATATTGTTTTTTCTATTTAACGCATGGAATTATAATGCGATCGATGCTGGAGACGAAACGGCTCTCGGGCTCGGTGTCAGTGTCCGCTACGTCAGATTCTTTGGGATGTTCTTCGCATCTCTTGTAACGGCTGTTACCATAGCTTTTGTCGGCGTCATAGGCTTTGTTGGGTTAATCTGCCCCCACATGGTTCGCCGCTTGATAGGCGATGACAACAGGTTCCTCCTCCCAGGTTCCTGTGTCATGGGGAGCATATTGCTTTTAGCAGCAGACACAACGGCGCGAATGATTATGGCTCCGCGCGTCTTGCCCGTAGCAATCCTCACCTCATTTGTAGGAGCACCGGTGTTTCTTTATCTTATCATTAAGGGTAATAGACGATGATTCTATCCATAAGCGGTATATCTTTTTGCTATAAAAGCAGGCAGGTCCTAAAAGATGTAAGCTTTGCCCTCAAGCAGAATGAGCTATTGGCCATCCTCGGCCCTAATGGGGTCGGTAAAACTACGCTCCTCAAATGCATTAACGCCATCTTAAGGCCACAGGGAGGGAGCGTCCTCGTCGAAGGGCGCGACATATCAAGCCTTTCGAGGATGGAAATAGCTAAGGATCTCGCTTATGTTCCCCAACGAGGCGCAAGCGGGCGCTTGACGGCTTTTGACGCGATACTTCTTGGGCGCAGGCCGCACATTCAATGGAAGGTCCGCAAAAAAGACTTAGAAAAAGTAGACGCCATCATCAAAACCCTGGGGCTCGAAGAGCTATCCTTGAGGTTTCTCGATGAGATGAGCGGCGGTGAGCTACAGAAGGTCAATATAGCCAGAGCGCTCGTCCAGGAGCCGAAGGTGCTCCTACTGGACGAACCTACGAGCAGTCTGGATTTGAGAAACCAACAAGAGATACTTAAAACTATCCGTCACATAGTCACCAATCACGACATGGCTGCGGTTATGACCATGCACGACCTCGGTTCGGCCCTGCGTTTTGCCGACAAGGCACTTTTTATGAAAAACGGCGTGATCTATTCCGCATCGAGTTGTGCAAACGTTACACCAGCCATGGTAGAAGCTGTCTATGGGGTCAACGTCGCCATCGAGCGCATCAAAGGCCATCCCGTGGTCGTTCCGCTATAAACCATAATTTTTTCTTGTCACAGATCTACAAAACCCAAACATGCCTCATTTGCCTTACATCAAACCAAGTGCCCGTTAAAACCCTTTAAGACCGGGCATGCAGATTAGCTAATTTAGGTTCTCGGAATTGGTTTTAGGCTATCCTACTTAAATCTGATCCCGATGCCTACCCTGGAACTTTACAACTTAAGAATTAAGACGGTATCTATATAAATATAGGCCCCTCAACAGACTCACATAACCACACTCCAGGCTATTTACTTATTAACCCAACTTCCGCATCTATAGCCTCCAAACACAGCAATACCAACGCATTCTGCCGTTCGTTAGTCACTAATTCTCTTTCAGCCAGCTCCTCTTCGGCTTGATCGGTTCATGGGGTACGTTCAGTTTGGAATAAAGCTCAATCTGTTCTGGGGTCGGCCTCGTCGCGCGACGCACTTTTAAAACCCTGCCATCGGCTGTGGGCAGCACAATAGTTACCACCTGATGAGTCTTGAGCGCCTCCTTTGCCGTAATCCAGGAGATGTGCATCCCTGGTCGCGCAGCGTCTTTTCTATGGCTACCAGAAGGTGGTAGGCCAAGACGCAGAGGAATATATGAGCCCTCACCCTGTTTTTTAGCTGGTGGAAGATAGGGCGCTTAAGACAAAGGGCTTTTCATGTCAGAAAAGGCAGCTTCCGCCCTGGATAAGAGGGAGTAGATGCGCCAGGCCTCTTCTGGGTCGAGATCGCTCCTGTCTGTCTTTAAGAGGTAACTGCCGTCGAGCTTCTCTGCCTTCGCCCTCTCTTCCTCTCTTGCTGCCCAGATTAGTTTGTCTTCCCCTTTGTGATAGGCGATCTCGTAGTACTTAGCGACGCGGGGATAGCGCTCCTTTATCCTGCCTATGGCCTCGTAGATCTCCTCTTCTCTGACCAGCTTGCCACAAGTTATGCGCTCTTTCAGCTTCTTTAAGTCACAGAGCAGGCGCCTCTCGTGGGCCTCCCTTATGGATCTATCCTTAGCCGATCGCTCTTCGCTCACCACTAAGACGTAAACCTCGCCGCCGCACTCATTCTTCTTCACCTCTACATGGCTTTTCTTCTGGTAGGGATTTGTGGCAGAGGGGAGGCGAACTACCTCTACGAACCCTCCTTCGTCCTCGAATTCGCAAAGCAAGCGATCGCGCTCGCCTTGTCTTGAAGCTACGACGTAATGATAGTTCCTGCTTTTGATGAGATCGAGGTTGTCTTGGCTTGCCATGCCCCGGTCAACTACCACCGTAATCATCTCTTTCTTGCCCTGTCTTTCTTCCAGGGCATCGAGCATGGCACCGATCGTGGTGGAGTCGGCCCTGTTTCCCTCAAAGACCTCGTGCATGATGGGAAAGCCTTCTCTGTCTACCACAAGCCCCACGAGCACCTGTTTGCAATCTGGACGCTTGTCCCTGGAGTAGCCGCGTTTTGCTTCATCGTTCTTAGGGCATCTTCCCTCGAAATATGTGGAGGTGATGTCGTAGAGGTAGATCGTGCAGTCGAGGTTGAAGAGGCTCACCTCCCTCGCCCTCAAGGATGATTCGATCTGTGCTTGTGCCGGTATCAGCTTGTCGAGGTTTCTGTATAAAGCGTCGTCTTTAAGGGTCGAGAGGTCGATGCCCATGATATCTTCCAGGGCAGTAGCGTTTGTCCAGGCAGGCATGCCGTGCTCCGATGCGGGATTGATGAGCCTGTTAAAGGCCATGACCTTGGTGAGCTCGCAAGACTTTTTATCGAGTCCGGCTTCGGTTAAGACCTCTTCCATCCCGAGCCTCATCCAGAAGTGATTGGCTACATGTACAGGACCAGCTTCCTTGGCGTTTTCTGCAGCCACCGCGTTGACCTTTATCCCTACTATCTCGCCTTCTTCTTTTTTCTGGGTTTGTCTTTTTGTCCCTTTGCCTCGCTTTTTTGCCTTGGCTACGATCTCTTCCACTGACGGGTCTTGCTCATCGAGGGTGAGCTGACCCGATAAAGCCGCTTCGAGTTTCCTTGCCAAGGCATGCCACCGCTTGAGGCGGGCCTGGCTCTAAGCTGCCCAAGGAACAGATGGTCTTTTGCCTGGGTCCCTTTGGTGTGGCCACAGACTCAACCAAGAGGTAGTTGACGTATTCTTTGCCGTTTTTGCCCTTGTGTACGGTCTTCCTGATATACATGCCA
>NZ_JADEVE010000436.1 GCF_016125955.1 Acetomicrobium sp. S15 = DSM 107314
TTGGCGCACGCGGGGTGCACGGGAGACGAAAAAGCCCGCATAGCGGTCCTCTCTTTGGAGGCTGTGCAGGTAAGGATCGGAAGTCTTTATAGCATACTAGACCGTGAAGGTCCTTGGTCACTAAGCCACAGCCCAAGGAAGATCTGGTTAAACTCTTTGGCTATTGAGAACTAAATGCTTTTTATTTCAATGGAAGGATAGATAGGAGGTGTTTAGGTGAAGTTGCCAAAGCGGTAACGGCTCGCCTTTGGGGGCCAGACATCGCTTTGCCCGCTTTTTGTGCGGATAGCCGCGAGATTCGCCCGGGCAATGGTTTTGTGGCCTTGCC
>NZ_JADEVE010000437.1 GCF_016125955.1 Acetomicrobium sp. S15 = DSM 107314
CAGGGCCCACTCCTTGAAGTGCGGCCGCTTCATCCAATCGGCGAGTTTAAAGAGGAACATGGACGAAAGCAACGATACGACCACTGCTACGAGGAAGCCGTTGCCCTTAATGGCGTTGCTCACCGAATAATAGCTGAAGAATGACTTGAAGGCATACGTAGAGCAGTTCGGATCAATGAGAAGAAAGAGCGCAATACGGCCATAAGCGACGTTATCAAACGAGCCGTGGAGCGCTTCCAAAGCTCCTATCCCGACTCTGTAAACCTCATCTCCCTCGGCGTAATAAGCGAGCCTGGCGAATACGAGTTCGCCAAGGTCCAGGCGAAATGCGGCAAGGCCGCCTTTGAATATATAAAGAAGGGCATAGAGCTCGCCAT
>NZ_JADEVE010000438.1 GCF_016125955.1 Acetomicrobium sp. S15 = DSM 107314
GAGCAAAAAGGGTTATACAGTTGGCACACAGAGAGGCCTTGCGCCTCGGACATGACGTTATAGGCACCGAGCACCTGCTCTTGGGGCTTATCGCCGAGGGCGAGGGTGTAGCCGCTCAAGTCCTCACGTCCATGGGTGTAGACTTGGATGAAGTGCGTCAGCGCGTGGAGGCGATAGTGGGCAGGGGAGAACCGAAGGATAGGCCTGTGGATCTTCCCTTGAGCCCGAGGGCCAAAGGGGTCCTGGATCTGGCCATGCGCGAGGCGCGTAACATGGGCGTGAGCTATGTAGGCACCGAGCACCTGCTCTTGGGGCTTATCGCCGAGGGCGAGGGCGTAGCCGCTCAAGTCCTCACGTCCATGGGATTGGATTTGCAAAGGGTATATCAGGAGGTCTTGGCTTACCTGAGCGGGGGAGAGCGGACGAGCTCTGAGCAGGGAGGAGAGGCGCCCAAAAAGAAGCTCGCGCGCACGAAGACTCCTACGCTCGATCAACTCGGCATCGACCTTACGGAGATGGCCAGAAATCACGAGCTGGATCCTGTGATAGGCAGAGAGAAGGAGATCCAGCGGGTTATACAAATCCTCTCGCGTAGAACCAAAAACAATCCCGTCCTTATAGGGGATCCCGGCGTAGGAAAGACCGCCATCGTCGAGGGACTTGCGCAAAAGATGGTAGCCGGCGAGGTGCCGGAGAGTTTGAAGGGCAAACGCCTCATGCAGTTGAGCATGGGCAATATAGTGGCCGGCACAAAATATAGAGGCGAGTTCGAGGAGAGGATGCGCAAGTTGGTGAAAGAGGTCAAAGAGGCCAAAGACGTAATCCTCTTTATCGACGAAATTCACACTCTCGTAGGGGCAGGAGGAGCTGAAGGGGCCGTAGACGCAGCGAACATATTAAAGCCCAGCCTTGCGCGCGGTGAGTTTCAAGTTATAGGGGCAACGACCCTTGACGAATACCGCAAATACATCGAAAAAGACGCGGCGTTGGAAAGACGCTTCCAGCCGGTGTTCGTCGGTGAGCCGACCATAGAGGATACGATAGCGATACTGCATGGTTTGAGGGATAAATACGAGGCCCATCATCGCGTGAAGATCACGGACGAGGCGCTCGAGGCAGCGGCTAAGCTTTCGGCGCGCTACATCACTGAACGCTTCCTGCCGGATAAAGCCATAGACTTGGTCGACGAGGCGGCGGCGAGGGCCAGGTTGGCGACGATGGAGGCGCCGGAATCTCTGCGCGAGTTGGAGAAGAAGCTCGAAGCCGTGAGGAAAGAGAAGGAGGCCGCTGTGGCCTCTCAAGAGTTTGAGAAGGCTGCAAAGTTGAGAGACGAAGAGCGTCACCTATCGGAAGAGCTGGAGCAGAAGCGAAAAGAGTGGCGGTCGAGGCAATCCCAAGAGGAACCTATGGTAACCGCTGAGGACGTCGCCGTTATCGTGTCGGAGTGGACCGGCGTGCCAGTAGTGCAGCTTACAGAAGAAGAAGCGCGTCGCCTTCTCAGGATGGAAGAAGAAATCCATAAGCGCCTGATAGATCAGGACGAGGCCGTAAGCGCTGTGGCCCGTGCCATACGCAGGGCACGGAGCGGGTTGAAGGACCCGAAGCGACCGGTGGGGAGCTTCCTGTTCCTCGGGCCGACTGGTGTCGGCAAAACGGAGATGGCGAGGGCCTTGGCGGAGTTTCTCTTCGGCAGCGAGGATGCCATGATTCGCCTCGACATGAGCGAGTTCATGGAAAGACACGAGGTGTCGAAGCTCATAGGCGCTCCCCCTGGGTACGTGGGGTACGAGGAGGGTGGCAAGCTTACAGAAATGGTGAGGCGACGCCCCTATTCGATTGTCCTCTTCGACGAGATAGAAAAGGCTCACCCCGATGTGTTCAATATCTTGCTCCAGATCCTCGAAGATGGCAGGTTGACCGACGGTCAGGGCCACGTGGTGGACTTCCGCAATACGGTGATCATAATGACCAGCAACGTCGGCGCTCAGGACCTCATGAAAGGGACGACGCTCGGGTTTTCCTCCGGAGAGGGCTCTGCTATGGACTGGGACAAAGTGTGCGAACGCATAAGGGAGGCCGTGCGACACACCTTCCGCCCCGAGTTCTTGAACAGGATCGATGAAATGGTGATCTTTAAACCACTGGGCAAGGCTGAGCTTTTAAAGATCGTAGATCTCATGCTCAAAGAAGTGGAAAAGCGCCTCTCGGAGCAGGGCGTCCATATCGTGGTCTCCCAAGCAGCCAGGGAGCTGTTGTTGACCGAGGGCTTCGATCCCAAGTTCGGAGCGCGCCCCTTGAGGCGCACCGTCCAAAGGATGGTAGAGGATAGGCTCGCTGACGAACTCTTGGAGGGAACGATTAAGCTGGGCGATGTGGTATACGTGGATGTAGAGGATGGTAAGCTAACCTTCAGGAGGGAAGCCGCCTCGGGTGAAGAAGCTATGCCCGCAACTGGCACCAACGATACGGCGCGGTAAGGCCATCGATTTACTGTAAATCATAAGAGGAAGCCGCGGGGTATGGGTATGGTCATATCCCGCGGCTTCTGTTATTATCCTGTTAATAGCGGTGATTTTTAGCCCTATAAAGGAGGTTTTGTCTCATGTATGGCTATGGCGGTTTTGACATTTTTTGGCTGATATTTTTGTTCTTCATCTTGATGCCGATGCTGAAACAGTGGAACTTGGAGCGCCAACGGATGGCGGCAATTCGCTCTATAGAGAACAAAACCAAGAGCCGTGTAATCACTTTGATCCACAGACAGGAAAGCGTCGGCTTTCTGGGCATGTTCGCCAGGAACTTCATAAACATCGAGGATTCGGAAGAGGTGCTGCGAGCCATACGGCTGACCCCTAAGGATATGCCCATCGATCTCATCATGCACACCCCCGGCGGGCTGCTTCTGGCGGCTGAACAGATAGCGAGCGCCTTGAAGAAACATCCGGCCAAGGTGACGGTATTCGTGCCGCACTATGCCATGTCCGGAGGGACGCTCATAGCGCTTGCCGCAGACGAAATAGTCATGGACGAACACGCCGTCTTGGGGCCAGTGGATCCTCAGTTGGGACAGATGCCGGCAGCCTCTATATTAAAGGTGGTGGAAGAAAAACCCAAGAACGAGATTGACGACCAGACCCTCATAATGGCAGATGTAGCCGCAAAGGCCCTTCGTCAGACGCGCACCTTCGTCTTCGGTCTGTTAAAGGACAAGATGCCGGAGGATAAAGCCAGGGACATCGCGCAGGTGTTGTCCGAAGGAAGGTGGACGCACGATTATCCCATATCCTCGGAAGAGGCTGTATCTCTTGGGCTTCCCGTCTCCACGAATATGGATGAGGAAATACGACAGCTCATGCACCTGTATCCCCAGTCGGGCAGGGGGCGTCCTTCGGTGCACTACGTGCCGCTTCCGTACCACAGCTCTCCGTCGGAAAAGAGGGTAATTCAGTAAAGGAAGCGAAAGATCGCGATCTCTATGGGACGACTAAAGCGTAGGGGAGGGGGCGCTCCTCTCCGCCCGGTGGGTGATTGACCAAGACCCCATCGAGCCAGAGAGCGGAGGAACCTCCGCCGTCTAAGTTCAACGCCTCTTTCAAGCCAAGGCCATAGGCGAGCTTTCGGGCCTCTTCGAGCGTAGCTCCCTGGCTATGCCATGAATCCCGTCCGTCTATCACTATCCACCAAATTCTTTGCCCGTCATGTCCCAGTATGGTTCTGGGGTGCTTTACCTCTGTCAGCGTAGGCGCGAAGCGCTCATCTCTGTAGTATGGCCTTCCCTCGTGTATAAGCAGCGGTCCTGCCTGGACGACGTTTTTCGTCTCATTAAAGGCTGGATCGGTAAAAATAGTCGCGATCTGCGCCGGTGTGCCCAATTTCGTCCCGGCCAGAAAGACTCTCGCTTGTCCTCTTCCTACGACGAGGAAGCCATCTCCCGGAATATAGTGTTGAGAAGAAGCAGAGGGCGTTTTCCACCTCAAGAGGCCCTCCCTGACAGAGCCTTCCATCGCGTCATGCGGTATTTTTATGGCCTGCGCACCGAAGTGAGGGGTGTAGACGGAAAAGCCGTTGAAGCTCGGCGGCTCGTTAAGGCAGTCTATGGGGAATGCCGTGCCTCCGATATGCAGCCATGCCTTTACGTTTCCAGGTCCGAAATGCCAGTTGCCACCTTCGTCCCAGCCCGCAGCGTTCCTTTCTCCGAAGCTGTGACGGGCCAAAGTTCCGTCGATCTTGAGGGTACCTATGGGCAGGTCCCACGCGAAGTAGCCGCCGTTTATGGCCGCTTTAGCGCCGCTCTCTGAGGCGATCTCGGAAATGGGAAGGCGCCTCTTGCCAAAGGGAGCGGCCGTCAAGATGCTGGGCGCGACTTTTGGATCGATAACGAGAGCGCTCCAAAACAGCGCTCCGGCGGGTGGCCCCCCATGGGGTAGGAGTATCCCTCGAAATTCTTGCGGCAACGCCGAAAGGGCCCTCCACCCCTTTAAATAGCTGTCAAATGGCCCTATAGCGACGTAGAGTGCGCAGTCGTCCGATGTGATCAAGACGTCATACCCCAACGCTTTTAACTTGCCCTTGAGATTTTGAGCTGCTTGCGTAGCCTCTATTGGAAATTCCTTTATCTTTATGATCCATGTCGCGGGCGGAGCTCCCGTGCCGTGGCGATGGACTTTGAGCTCTCCGAAGCCTACATCTACTGACTTATCGAAAGCGCAACCTTGTTTGCATGCCCTTAGCCACTGCGCCAGAATCGAAAGGTCCGCTGCCGATAGGTTCTCCTCGGGTTGGTCAACCAAGTCTTGAGGGATCGTAGGTTGCATTCTCTGAGCTATCTCTACATATGGGACGAAGGGAGACGAGAGCGAGGACGTGCCGTTGGTCTCGGCTATGAGCTTTTTTGAAGTTTGGGCCACGTGATTCCACCCCATAGCGCGGATGGCTAAATATATGGCCTCAAGCTTGGTGATCTCCAAGGTGGGGTAATAGTATTCTCCTGGTGGGAGTATCCCGTAAACCGCCGCAGAGCGGGCTGCCGCTTCGTACGGCGCTCCTTTTGGGATGTCTTTGATCGCCTCTCCGCTGGAAGTGCGCAAGGGGATTTCAAGCGCCTTCATTATCTCAGCCACCGCTTGTCCCCGCGTGATGGCCTCTCCTGTGCCCGCAAGGCCAAGTATAAAAATGAGCAGTATCGCCGCAACCCACCCGGGGGTCAGGTCTTTACTTTTTGCGTTTTTCTTCATTATAGCCTCCCGTGCAACTGAACCCCAATCGTGGAACAACCGGGGCAGAATGCTGTAAAAGTAGAACTATTTGAGCTTCTAAAATTGCCGAGCAGGGCACATTGACTTATAGCTTCAATCCCTATGGGTGCAAATCGATTATACCTTATGTCGCCAGAGGTGCCTGGCTCGACGATGTCTTGTGAATTGATATGCACAACCCTTAAAGTAGCCGATAGTTTTCTTTAATTGACGCAATTTTTAAGCACGTCGCAGGATTGCTTTCTATCCCCTTAAGACTCTCATCCACATCTGGAAAGCAGATTTGCCTGCATGTACAGGCTTGGGTTTAAGCTTAGCAGGTTTGACCTCATCAGCGATCCAGTATCAATTCCCACCGTTTCAACCGCCACGGGATAGGTGGGCTCATAGCCTTTGAAGAAAACTGGGATGGTTGCCCTTTTTGTCAATTGTGGGGAAACAATGAGATTTCGAAGACATTATTTTTGAGGAAAACCGGTTTGTTGACAGGCATCAATATTCTACATATAATGATCCTCGCTAAGTAGCGGGGCGTTTTCAAAGTCCGAAATAACCCCACCCTATTTATAGCATATCAAAAATCATTTTAAAATACCCTTCAAGACATAGGTTTTTACCTGCGTCATCTCTTCTATCGTGCACGGTATGCCTGCGCGGCCGATGCCG